>NZ_LTCZ01000069.1:0-1733 GCF_001583455.1 Rhodococcus sp. LB1
CGAATCGGTGCATTCGGGTTTAGCCTGGATGCACCGATCTGGACGAGTCCGTGGGTGGGTCGTAACGGCGAAATGCCCTGTCGTAGTGGAAGAATTGAACTTCTCACAGAAACAATTCGGCCACGACGAAGGGCATCTCGTAGATGCAACTATCTCATACCCGGCCCGTCGCGGCGGCGAGGTTCGACGACCCTAATCTGATGTCGACCGCGGGACTGGTCCCGGTGATGGCATTGGCGCAGGCGAGCGGCCTGCTCACCCTCGCCGATCAGCAGCTGAGCGTGCCGACCGACAAGGGCGCCAACCCGGGCCGCAAGGTCGCCTCGCTGGTCGGTGGGATGGTCGCGGGCGCCGACAGCATCGCCGACCTGGCGATCCTGCGGCACGGGGCGATGGGAACGATATTCGATCGACCCTATGCACCGTCGACCCTGGGATCGTTCCTTCGTCAGTTCACCTTCGGGCACGTTCGGCAACTCGACGCCGTGGCCTCGCGGTTCCTGGGCAACCTCGCGGAGAAGACCGTGCTGGTGTCGGGGATCGACACCGGGCGGGTGCTGGTCGATATCGACGATACGATCATCGAGGTCCACGGCCACGGCAAACAAGGCTCCGGATACGGCTACTCCGGCGTGCGCGGGCTCAACGCCCTCATCGCCACCGTCACCACAGAGACCGCTGCGCCGGTGATCCTCACCCAACGCCTGCGCCGAGGAGCCTGCGGCTCCCCGCGCGGGGCCGCCCGCATGGTCGCCGACGCCCTGGCCACCGTCGACCGGCTGCGTTCCCAGGCCCGCGGGGCGCACGTTGGCTGCTCGAGCGGTGACGGCGCGTCGAAACCCCTGATTCGGTGCGATTCGGCGTTCTACGGCCATCCCACCATTGGTGCCGCGATCCGCGCCGGCGCCGATGTGTCGGTCACCGTGCGCCTGACCTCCACCGTCAAACGTGCAATCGCATCGATCCAGGACGACGCCTGGACACCGATCGAATACACCGACGCCGTCTACGACGAGGGCACCGACACCTGGATCTCGCGGGCGGAGGTCGCCGAGACCCCGTTCACCGCGTTCGCCTCGCAGAAGAAGGCCCACCAGATCCCCGGTCGGCTGGTGGTGCGCCGCATCCCCGACCTGCGACCGCCCAAGGACCAGGGCCAGGGCACGTTGTTCGACGTCTGGCGGTTCCACGCCTTCTTCACCACCACCGACCCCGACGAGCTCGATACCGTCGACGCCGACAAAACCCACCGCCAGCACGCCGTCATCGAACAGGTGCACGCGGACCTGAAGAACTCCGCTCTCGCGCATCTGCCGTCGAACTCGTTTTCAGCGAACGCCGCCTGGCTCGTCGCCGCGGTGATGGCATTCAATCTGACCCGCGCCGCCGCCACCCTCACCGGCGATCCCAAACTGACGAAAGCTACCACCGGCACCCTCCGGCGCACCCTCGTCTCGGTTCCCGCACGCATCGCTTCCTCCGCCCGGAGGTTGACGCTGCACCTACCCACGCACTGGCCGTGGGAAACAGCGTGGCACAACTTGTTTGACAGCACCTTCGGTCGAAATCAGCCGATCATCACCTAACGCCGGTCACACATGCCCACCCTCGATGCGAAAGACTCAGTGGAACAACCCGACACACCAGGTCGGACGATCACCCACGCCCACACCCCACCCGCTGCCACACAACGGAATTCACAGCGACGACATCAACGAATCGGTGCATTCGGG
>NZ_LTCZ01000070.1:0-12962 GCF_001583455.1 Rhodococcus sp. LB1
GAACGCGACCACACCTTCCAAACCGGATTGAAATGGATTGGTACGGCCTGCTGTTCGTGTCCATTGGACGTCGCTGTGGTGGTCATCTCGGCGTTCTTCGTAATCGATTCTGCGGTGGGTGTTCTCGATATCCCTCAGGAGCGGCGAAACTCGGCGGGGCGCCTGTTGAGGAACGCGGTGACGCCTTCCTCGAAGTCGGGGGTGGCGAGTAGCTCGAGCCGCCCGTTCCGTTCCCGTGCGAACGCATTGTCGAGTGCCGGGAGTCGTTCTGCGAGGAGAGCCATCTTCATGCACGGGCGCGGCCGATCGACGCGGCGGCGAGGGCGGTCGCTCCGCCGTCCGGCATGAGACCGACCTTGGTGAACGCAAGAAGGAAGTAGCTGGACTTCGTAGCGACAGTGAGGTCGCATGCGAGCGCCAGGGATACGCCGACACCCGCGGCGGGTCCGTTGACTGCATCGACGACAGGACGGGAAACGCGCGGATCACGGCCACGGTTCGGTTTGCGGCGTCGATGGTCGCGGCGTCAATGGTGGCCGCTGTCGGCCGGTCGTTCGTCGTCGTGGTCGACAGGTCGGCACCGGTGCAGAACGCGCCACCGGCGCCGGTGAGGACGGCCGCGCGGACCGCCGAATCGCCGGCACGCGACTCGAAGGCGTCTGTGATCGCGTCGACGTTTCGATCCGCACCGCATTCATGCGCGCCGGCGGGTCGAGGGTGGTGACACGGAGGAGGCCGGCGTCGAGGGTCGTGACGACACCGGGTAGGTCGGCGGGCATGGGGATCCTTCACCGTATCGGGAGTCGGCTGACGTGGAAGAATTCGACGTCAGCCCGCAGCAGCGTCGATGAAGATGTCGATCGTCAACGGGGCGGTTCCACCGTATGTCGTGAAATCGGTGACGCCGGATTCGGTGAGGACTTCGACGTCGAGGACGGTGCGACCGTTGTCGGTGCCTGCGGGACGGCCGAGCAGTTCGATCGCGGCGTCGGCCATGATCTCAGGGGAGCGGGAGTGCTCCAGGCTGTCGTGGCCGCCGAGCAGGTTCCCGACCGCTGCCGTCGCGATCATCGTCTGCGGCCACAGGCAGTTGCTGGAGATGGGTAGATTCGCGTGTTCGGCGGCGATGCCCAATGCCGCCAGCGTCATCCCGTACTTGGCCAGCATGTAGCCCGGATGGGCGCCCAGCCAGTGCTGCGACACGTTCAGCGGTGGCGAGAGCGTCAGTACGTGCGGTGCGGAGGATTTCTGCAGGTACGGAAGACATGCCTGGGTCAGCGCGAAAGTGCCGCGCACGTTGACCTGTTGCATCAGATCGAACCGCTCGAGCGGCAGGTCCTCGGTCTTGGAGATGTCCAGCACGCTTGCGTTGTTGATGACGATGTCGATGCCGCCGAAGTTGTCGAGGGCGGCATCGACGACCCGGGCGATGTCGTCGTCGTTCCGGACGTCACCGACAACGGGTACAGCGTGTCCGCCCAGCTCGTTGAGTTCTGCGACGGCGGTATGAATCGTCCCGGGCAGTCGAGGGTCGGGGGTATCGGTCTTGGCGAGCAGGACGACGTTTCCACCGCGGCTCGCGATCGCGCGGGCAATGGCAAGTCCGATACCACGACTTCCCCCGGACATGACGGCGGTTCTCCCGTGGAAGCTTGTGGTGTTCACTGTGATCCCTTCGTTGTTGACACTGAGACGCCGTTCGCGCCTGTCGAACTGGACGGGATCGCTCGAAAACAACCCTGTACGACGGTGTCTCGGGGTGCCGTGCGTCGCTCATCGAGCAGTCCGCAGGCGTTGGCCGAGCGCTCTTGACGATAGGAGAGTCCGGTGATGGTGACCACGTCCGCGAAGCATCAAGAAACAGATGCCCTTTGTCCTGTCGGGACATGCTCGGTTCGTGCCGGTGGAGACCTGGACGGCCGGCTCGGCGGAAATATGCAGGTAGGGATGCTGAGGGGGACGTTTCGGGTAAATCGTCATGCGTGGGTGACGACTGCTCTATTGTCTTCGCATGGCTTCACACGACGAGCGCGCCGCGCTGTTGGTCGCACGAATCGCGGGCTCGCTCAACCAGCGACTGGTGACGTTGACCGCCGATATCACGGATGTGCTGTACAGCGAGATTCCCGACCTGCGTGCCGATCGGCAGCTGTTCGACCTGCTCGGGGCGAGTGTCGAAGGCAACCTCGACACCATCTTCCACACGCTGCAGCACAACATCGCACCAGAAAATCTGGAGGCGCCCGCTGCGGCGATGGAATACGCGAGACGCCTTGCTCAGCAAGGGGTTCCCGTCAACGCGCTGGTGCGCGCATACCGACTCGGGCAGACCAACCTTCTCGAGCTGGTGTTCGACGAGTTGGGTGGGGGAGCGGTCGAGCCGGAACTCGGTGTGCCGGTGCTCGAGCGCATCATCACCGTGATGTCGGTGTATATCGACAGGGTGTCGCAGCAGGTGGTCGAAGTCTACGAGCGTGAACGGGAACGGTGGCTGGCCCACCAGAGCAGTGTTCGTGCCGTCCGAGTCCAGGAAATCCTGGCGGGCAACGAACGCCCGGACGCCGGGGCCAGCGCCGCCCTCAACTATGTTCTGCATCAGAATCACCTGGCGGCCATCATCTGGGTTCCCGATACCGGTTCGGGAGACATGCTGGCCAGAATCGAATCGGCGGCGCACGACGTCGCAGGGTTCATGGGTGCAATGACCGATCCGTTGTTCGTGGCGGCCGACCGCGTCACCGGATGGGTATGGGTCCCGCTCGGTACGCGGGCGGCTCCCCGGCGAGGGTACGGTGAAGTGCGCGATTTCCTCGAGGCCCGCCATCCGGGGCTGGTCATGGCCGTCGGCGGAGTCACCAACGGCCCGGAAGGATTCCGGCAGTCGTACACGCGTGCTCAGCGTGCACGAGCGCTCGCGATCGCTGCAGGAAAGAATGCCCCCGTGGTGACCGCGTACGACGAGCCGGGAGTGTCGACGGTCGCACTGCTGATAGAGGACGTCGCGGCGACCCGGGCGTGGGTGCGCAGCGTCTTGCGTGGTCTGGCGGCCGACAACGAGAACGCGGCCCGCCTGCGCGAGACCGTACAGGTCTACCTCGCAAGCAACCTCAGCAATGTCGCCGCGGCGAAACAGCTGGATCTGCACTATAATTCAGTGAAGTATCGGGTGAAGCGGGCCGCGGAGGAACGAGGCGAAGACTTCACCGGGGATCGCCTGGCCGTCGAACTCGCCCTGCTCGTGTGCCAATGGCTGGGACCTGTGGTCCTGACGACGGATCAGGCGAAGGGCGAGCCGATGGTCAAAGGAGTGGGTGGGCGGTAATGGTGGGGTCGGTAACCGTCCGCGGCGGATCACCGGGATCGCTCACCGCGTCCTCGAGGGCGATGTAGTCGCCGAAGGACAGTCCGGCTGCCGCCAGGAGGGCTGCGTACAGTCGATTCAGCATGGTTCCTCGGTTCGTCTTCGTCGTGGGGTGGATCGCGCGCCCGGCACCGCAGGATCGTTGCGGTGCCGGGAAACGCTGTCGGGTAGGGGGATCGTCCCTCAAATCGTACTGGTGCGGAGCACGCGCTGGGCTCCGTGCCGATTCTGATAAGGATGACGTGGCGCGTCGCGCTCGCAGTGCCCGATTGTGTTCCTCCCGGCGCGACGACGCATGACCGCGGCGCCGATCCCTTCCAAGGGCGGGATCGTCGTTGCCAGCGCACGTGCCAGCCGCATGGCCTCCGGCAGTACCTCGTGTGGATGGACGACCCTGTCGATCATTCCGCAACGCAGTGCCGTCTCCGGCTCGAGCGCGTCGCGAAGAAGCACCGACCTGGCCTGGAGACGGCCTCCGAGTGCCCTCGCGTCGGGATCGCAGTCCGCGTATCGTCCCATTCCCCGCGACCCGAGCGAGGCGTGAGAACTGACGATGGCTGCGTCGCATGCCAAGATGAGATCGAGGCCTCCACCCGAGGCCGAGCCGTTCACGGCTGCAATCAGCGGTTTGCGCATGTCATGTCGGACGAAGCCGCCGAACCCCCATTCCGGGTGTCCGGGTGCGTCGATGCTGTGCCCGGCGGTCAGGGCGGCCAGATCCGCCCCCGCACAGAAGGTATCTCCCGCACCTGTGAGGATTCCGACCCGAAGGTCGGGAGAGTGGGCCAGTGTTTCCATCGCCGCGCCGACCGCAGCGGAGACGTCCGAGTTGACGACGTTGCGGACCTCGGGACGATTGAGGGTTATCACTGCGATCGGACCGTGCCGCGCCAGGAATGCCGCACCACGGCGATCCCATTTCCCGGACTTCTCCACCGTCACAGCACATCACCGCCAAGTCTGCGCAGGTGTCGCAGTGCGGATTGGGCGGCGTTGAATCCGCTCATCCCGTGGGCGCCGGCTCCCGGCGGCGTGGACGCCGAACACAGGTAGGTGCCGGGGATCCCGGTGCTGTACGGGTCGAGGGCGATACGTGGGCGCAGCACCACCTGGGTTTCGCTGTTGGCGCCGCCGATGATGTCACCGCCGACGTAGTTGGCGTTCGACTCGGCGAGCTTCACGGGCCCACTGCTGACCGTGGCGACGATGCGGTCGCGGAAGCCGGGGGCGAATCGTTCGATCTGCGCGGTGACCGCCTCCGTCGCGTCGCCCGTGTAGCCGTGCGGGACATGGGCGTACGCGTAGAGCGGATGCAGGGTTCCTTTCGATCGGCTGGGGTCGGCGAGGTACTGCTGTCCGACGAGGACGAATGGCCGCTGCGGCATCTTCCCCGTCGCGACGTCGCGTTCGGAGGTGGCGATCTCGGCGAAGTTCCCACCCAGGTGGACGGTCCCGGCGCGGCCGCAGTCCGGGTTGCGCCAGGGCACCCCGCCCTCGACGGCGAAGTCGACCTTGAATGCCGCCGGCCCGTGCCGGAACCGGCGATACGCCCGCGCGACCCTGTCGGGGACACGTTCACCGAGGATACGCAGTGCGGCGGACGGTGCCAGGTCGAGCAGGACGACGTCCGCCGGGGGGATATCGGCGACACTGTTCACCCGGACGCCGGTGGTGATCTTGCCGCCCCGGTCGGTGAGCAGGGCTGCGAGTGCGCCGGTGATCGATTGCGATCCGCCCTCGGCGACCGGCCACCCGTAACGGTGGCCGGCGGCGACGATCATCATCCCGACCGCGGACGTCGCCGGACGGTCGAGGCGGTAGTAGGCGTGCGCGGCGGCGCCGCCGAACAGTGCGCGGGCCTTGTCGGTGCGCCACCAGCGGGCCGTCACCGCGGCCGGGAGTAACGCCCGGGGCCCGAAGCCGGCGAGCCGCAGTGGATGCCGGGGCACGTTCGCGATCGGACGCATCAGGTCGGCGGCCAGGTCGTCGAAGCCGTCGGCGAGTCCGCCGAACATGCGCTGCCAGCGGGCGCCGTCCTCGCCGAGTCCGGCGGCGGTGGCCGCGATCGACCGGTGCAGCAACCCTGCCTCACCGGAGTCGAGGGGGTGGGCGCAGTCGATCTCCGGCCACTTCCACGTCAACCCGTACCGGCCGAGGTCGAGGGTCTGCAGGTACGGCGACCCGGCACCCATCGGGTGGAACGCCGAGCACTCGTCGTGCAGCAGTCCGGGGACGGTGAGTTCGCCGGAGCGGGTGCCGCCGCCGATGGTGTCGGCGGCCTCGAGGACCTGGACGTCGACGCCGTGCCGGGCGAGGTGGACCGCGGCGGCGAGCCCGTTGGGCCCGCTGCCGACGACGACTGCGGTGGTCACGGCCGCACCACCAGATCTGTCTCCTGCATCTTCGCCTCCCGCGTCCGCACGTTCGAGCCGTCTCCGTCCAGTGTCCACTGCACGTCGAACGGAATGGGACCGTTCGGCAGCCACGGCTGTTCGTTGATCGCGTCGGACACCCTGTACGTTCCCCGCTCGATGACACCGAGCGCGGCGTCGATCACCTTGTACTGCTGAGTGCCCTTGTGGATGGGCTGCGATTCGATCCAGGCGACGACGAACTCGCCGGGCGCGAAGTTGCAACGCCGCTGGAGTGCGGCGATCAGGAACTCGTTGTGCAGGTGACCGTCACCGAAGTTGAACGCCACCAGCGAGTTGCAGCTGAACTCGGCCTCGCGCAGCGAGTAGGTATCGATGTCGTCGCCGAGGTGGCGCATCATCAGCGAGAACAACGCCCGTCCCTGGCTGTGCATCGACCGCCAGCCGAGCAGCTGGTGCATCACCACGTCCGCGACCTCGGGCGGATAGGTGGCGAGCAGCTGGGTGCGCGTGTTCTTGCTGGGACGGATGATGTGCTCGTCGAGCTTCTCCTCGGCGCCCGGTGCGAAGGCCCAGGTGGCGGAAGCCCAGTTGCCGGCGTACTGACGCATCGACGGCAGGAACGAGACGAGGTCGGGGCGCAGGTTGCCGAGGATCGGGAAGAACACCAGGGCGGCGACGATCACCGCGGTCAACCACACCGAGGACATGTCGGCGACGCCGTACCCGTCCCAGGCGGGGAATCCGAGGAACAGGAAGATCGACGCGTAGGCGAACAGCAGGTTCCACTCGAGCGGCACCGCCAGCGGGAACGTGGACAGGATGAACAGGTGGAACGCGACCATCAGCGCGACCGCGAGCAGCGTCAGCGTGCGGTTGGTGGAGAACAGCAGCACCAGCGGGGTCACCACCTCCACGACCGTCCCGAGAACATGGGCGACACCACCGGCGACGATCGACGGCCGCAGGTCTTCGGGGAAGTTGCGGTAGTGCGCGCGCTTGATCTTCTTGAACGGCATCCACGGGGTGTTGCTCAGCATCGGCGGCACCACCATCGAGAAGTGGTGTCCGAGCTTGGAGACGCCCGCCCCGACCCACACCGAGACGATCAGCAGCTTCAGCGCGATGATCATGTCGACGAACGGCAGGACCCCGAAGAAGACGATCGCGGGCAGGTACTGCTCGCTGCGGGCGGCGATGAAGATGACCTTGTCGCGCAGGCCGATCAGCACCAGCAGCACGATCAGGGGAAACAGCACCGCGGGGCGGACGAGTCCGGAGTTGTCGGTGATGGCCGCGTCGATCGACGACGTGTGCACGCCCGGAAGTACCAGCGCCACAATGATGTTGATCAGTAACGCCGCGTAGATCAGGACGTCACCGACGGTGCGGGTGTCACCCGAGGTGAACGGCACCTTGCCCGGCCACGGTGGGAGCCGGATGGTCCCGGGGCGCAGCCAGTACAGGATGCCGCCGGTCATCGGCTTGAAGTGCCCGGCGAGCGGCCCCCACGAACCGGCGAGACCCACCGATTCGAGCAGCACCGTCCACAGGATCAGTTTCTGGTAGACGATCGGCTGGTTCCACCAGGCGCCGGCGTCGAGGACGTTCAGGCCGGACGTGAACGTCGCGAGCGACAGTCCGATGCCGAGGTAGAGGACGAGCAGTTTCAGAATGTAGATGGTGTGCACCATCTTCGGGGTTCCGAAGCCGTAGTCGACCCAATGGGTGGACATGGCGCGCAGGCGGTCGCGGAACGGGAGGTCGAGGAAGGCGGCGGGGCCGACTTCGGGGAAGTTCCCGGTCTTGAATCCCATGGGAGGCTCCTGAGGGTAGGGGGCATCGCCTCGGGTGCGTCCCGAGGTGTGGAGTGGGTGAAAGTGGTGTCAGCTCACCGATTGCGGTCGGTGCCGGCTCCGCAGTCCCGGCTTGTCGATCTTGCCGACGGGGTTGCGGGGCAGCGCGTCGACGATGTGGATCGCCACCGGCAGTTTGACTTTCGTGAGCCGGCTGCTCAGGTGCTCGGCCAGGACGTCGTGGGTGACGGCAGTGTCCGGGTACGTGACCACGTATGCGACCGGCACCTCGCCGTACACGTCGTGCGGGGCTCCGATCACGGCCGCCTCGAGGACGTCGTCGTGGGTGGCGAGAGCGTTCTCGATCTCCTTGGGGTAGATGTTCTCCCCGCCGCGGATGATCATGTCCTTGATGCGGTCGACGAGGGTGAGGTAGCCGTCGTCGTCGAGTCGGCCGACGTCGCCGGTGTGGAGCCAGCCGTCGACGACGGTGCGTTCCGTTTCCTCGGGGCGGCCGAGGTAGCCGCGCATCACGTTCGCGCCCCGGATCACCACCTCGCCGACCGTTCCCGCCGGCACCGGTGCCCCGGACTCGTCGACGATCGCGATGGTCTGCCCCGGCAGGGCGGGGCCGACGGTGCCCAGCTTGCGAACGCCGGCAGGCGGATTGCACGCGGACGCGCACGTGCCCTCCGTCAGCCCGTAACCCTCCACGATGACGAGCCCGAAACGCTGCTCGGCGTGGTCGAGGAGTTCCTTGGAGATCGGGGCGGCCCCGCAGACCGCGAACCGCAGCGAGGAGGTGTCGCCGACGGTGTCCTGGGAGACCAGAAGGGCGTAGATGGTCGGAACCGCGGAGAAGTACGTCGGCCGCAGGCGGGCGACGTCGTCGAAGAACCGAGCTGGTGAGAAGCGCCCGGTGACGCTCAGCTGACCGCCGGCGAGCATCGGGGTCAGGAAGCTGACGCAGATCGCGTTGACGTGGAACAGCGGCAGGATCAGGAGGCAGTGGTCGTCGGCGGTCAACGAGAAATGCTGCACCATCGACGAGCTCATGAACTGCAGGTTGTCATGGGTGAGCATGACGCCTTTAGGATGTCCGGTCGACCCGGACGTGTAGATCAGCAGGGCGAGGTCGTCTCCGCCGGCGGTGGTGCCCGGTGCCCAGGCAGGGTCGGGGATCGTCGCCATGTCGTCGACGGCGATCGCCGGACGGCCGCCGGTCGGTGCGTCGGGTCCCTCGTTGACCACGAGAATCGCTGTGGCGTCGTCGATCTGGTACTCGGCCTCGCTTGCGGTGAACGTGGGATTGACCGGGGTCGCGGCCGCGCCGATCCGCCAGGAGGCCATCAGGGCGATGAGCAGTTCCGCCCGGTTCGGCAGCATGATCGCGACGACGTCGCCACGTCCGACGCCGTTCTCGGACAATTGTGCGGCGAAGGCGTCGACCCGCTCCGCGAACTGCCGGTACGTCAGTTCGAGTCGGTCGTCGCGCAGGCACGGCGCGTCACCACGCTGTGCGGCGAGGTCCCAAGCGAAATAGCCGATGTGCGACACGATTTCGTCCGCCCTTTCGTTGTGGTGTGATCCACAACACTATCGACGGGTTTGCGTGCGAGAAACGGCCTCGGGGGCTCGAGTTCGGGCGGTTCGTTGTCGGTTGAGCACAATCGCGACCGTCCGGGGGTTGACACCGCGCCGCGGGCGTGGTCAATATATGCAAACGCTTAGAAAATAAGCACATGCTTAGAACTGAGGGGCTGCAGGTCCGCACCGACTGCCGTCCACCACGTCAATCGGTAGGAGTTACTCATGCCCGAGGCCGTCATCGTCTCCATCGCCCGTTCCCCGATCGGTCGCGCCATGAAGGGATCGCTCAAGGGCATGCGCCCCGACGACCTCGCCGCGCAGATGGTCCAGGCGGCACTCGACAAGGTGCCCGCGCTCGACCCCACCGACATCAACGACCTCATCCTGGGCTGCGGCCTGCCCGGCGGCGAGCAGGGATTCAACATGGGCCGCAACGTCGCGGTCCAGCTCGGCTACGACTTCATCCCCGGCACCACCATCACCCGGTACTGTTCGTCGTCGCTGCAGACCACCCGCATGGCACTGCACGCGATCAAGGCCGGTGAGGGCGACGTCTTCATCTCCGCCGGTGTCGAGACCGTCTCCCGGTTCGTCAAGGGCAACTCCGACTCGCTGCCCGACACCCAGAACCCGCTGTACGCCGACGCGCAGACCCGCACCGAGAAGCTCGCCCAGGGCGGCCAGCAGTGGGTCGACCCGCGTGAGGAGGGGCTGGTCCCCGACACCTACATCGCGATGGGCCAGACCGCCGAGAACGTCGCGCAGATCACCGGCATCACCCGCGAAGAGCAGGACCGGTGGGCGGTGCGCTCGCAGAACCGCGCCGAGGCGGCAATCAACGAGGGCTTCTTCGCCCGCGAGATCACCCCGGTGACCCTGCCCGACGGCACCGTCGTGTCCACCGACGACGGCCCCCGCGCCGGCACCACCTACGAGGCCGTCAGCCAGCTGGGGCCCGTGTTCCGCCCGGATGGCACCGTCACCGCCGGCAACGCGTGCCCGCTCAACGACGGCGCCGCCGCCCTGGTGATCATGTCCGACACCAAGGCCAAGGAGCTGGGGCTGACCCCGCTGGCCCGGATCGTGTCCACCGGGGTGTCCGGGCTGTCGCCGGAGATCATGGGTCTCGGCCCGATCGAGGCGTCCAAGCGTGCCCTCGCGATCGCGGGACTGGGCATCTCCGACATCGACCTCGTCGAGATCAACGAGGCGTTCGCCGTGCAGGTGATCGGGTCGGCGCGGGAGCTGAACATCGACGAGGACAAGCTGAACGTGTCCGGCGGCGCGATCGCCCTCGGCCACCCCTTCGGCATGACCGGTGCCCGCATCACCGCGACCCTGCTCAACAACCTGCAGACCCACGACAAGCAGTTCGGTCTCGAAACCATGTGCGTCGGAGGCGGACAGGGCATGGCCATGGTGCTCGAGCGGCTGTAGGCGGCTCCGCCGCCCGTGCGTGGTTGACGAGTGCAGAGACTCGTTAACCACTCACGGGCGCGAAGCGCCTACGCCAGGCCCGACAGCGGTGGCGGGGTGTTCTCGTCGCGCCAGGCGATGGCCTCCTTCAGAGTGCCGAGGTCGTAGTCGGGACCGCCCACACCCACGGTGAACAGGGTGACGCCGGCATCGACGTGGGCTGCCGCGTCGTCGACACCCGGCCACGACGTGGAGTGCTGGATGCTGTCGGGGCTGCGTCCGGCATCGCGTGCGTACCCGGCGAGGATCCCCGACTTACGTTTGTAGGTGTCCATGTCGCTGAAGCTGTGCCAGATGTCGCCGTACTGCCCGACCAGCGGCAGCGTCTTCTTCTCGCCGCCGCCGCCGATGAGGATCGGAATGTGCCGGGTGGGTGCGGGTTCCAGCTTGCCGAACCGGGCGGTGATCCGCGGAAGGTACTCGGCGAGCAGGTTCAGCCGCGACCCCGCGGTGCCGAATTCGTAGCCGTACTCGTCGTAGTCGCGCTCGAACCAGCCCGAGCCGATGCCCAGGATCAACCGCCCGCCGCTGATGTGGTCGACGGTCCGGGCCATGTCGGCGAGCAGATCCGGGTTCCGGTAGCCCGCACACGTGACGAGCGCACCGATCTCCACCCGCTCCGTCTGCTCGGCGAACGCCCCGAGCATCGTCCAGCACTCGAAGTGGGCGCCGGCCGGATCGCCGTACAGCGGATAGAAGTGGTCCCAGTTGAAGACGATGTCGACGCCGGCGTCCTCGGCCCGCAGCACCGCGTCGCGGATCAGCCCGTAATCGGGCGCGTGCTGCGGCTGAAGCTGGACACCGATGCGAACTGGACGAGTCATTCGTGGCTCCTCGGATGAGTGCGGAGACCCTGCGTGCAGGGCCGGTGCGTGCAAGTCCCTCCCTGAACCATATTGCTCGCCCGTGCCGAGTGCGGCTACTACGGCAAGTGACCCATCTGTGTCGATTGGGTAGCACCGGATCTGTGGTGGGTCACCGTCCGGCAGCCGTCGACACTTGCAATGAATTGGGCTCTGCATAGAGCGAGCCTCGAATCTGAGCGATGAGTCCGACGCGGACGGGCGTCTAACCGCGTCGTGCGGTGGTGTCTCGCACCTGGATTCCGTAGGGCAATTGCTCATTGCGTGGGGGGCTCTCGTCGCCGGCGATGCGCTGCAGGAGCATTCGTGCGGCGCGACGGCCCATCAGATCTCGCGGGACGGTCACTGTGCTCAACTGCAGGGGCCCGGCGCTGGAAAAACTCATGTCGTCGAATCCCGTCAAGGCCACATCCTCGGGGACTCGTTTGCCGATTTCTCGGCAGACATCGAGAACGCCAAGGGCGATCAGGTCGTTGCCGCAGACGACCGCGGTGGTCTCGGGGTGTTCGGCGAACAGTGCTCGCGCGCGCAGTGCCCCAGACGTGCGGGTCAGTTCGCCCCACAGGTCGGGTTCGTTGATCGCGCGCAGGCCTGCTTTGTCGAGGGCGTCGCGGTATCCGGCCATGCGGTTGACGGACACGCTGGAGGTGTCGGGGCCACCGAGAACGGCGACCTTGCGTCGACCGGTCGCGACGAGGTGCGAGGCCATTTCGAACGACGCGGAGTAGTCGTCGATTCCGACCCAGTCGGACGGTTCGTCCTCGAGTTTGCGGTAGAGCTGCACGACGGGGATGTTTTCGTTACGGAGCTTATCGAGGAGCGGCTTGTCGGTGGCGACGAGCGAGGTGAAGATCAGGCCGCTGCAGTTTCGATCGACCTGCGCAAACGCGACGTCCGATTGCCGGGAACCATCCACGCCGACGTGGGAGACGAAGACTTCGTAGCCGTCTTCCGCGGCCGCGGCGACCACACCCCCCGCGACCTCCGTGTAGAAGGGGTTCGCGATGTCCGCAAGGAGCAGCCCGATGGCTTTCGTGGTGCCGGAGCGCAGTTCTCGGGCGATCCTACTCGGACGAAATCCCATCTCGTCGGCAATCGCGAGGATCCGCTGGCGGCGCTCGTCGCTGACCCCGGGAGCCCCGCTGAGTGCGTAGGAGACTGCTGCCGACGACACCCCAGCCTGGCGGGCGACGTCGCTCATCGTCACGCGGCGGGGACGGCCACCGCCTCGGCGGGCGCCGCTCAAAGGCGGAGGAGGATCGGTCATAACCGAAAGCTTAGTCGGTTAAGTGCCTCGATCAGGCCGGGCTCCCATGTGCCTTGGGCTGCACGAAGTGGATGACACAAAAGGGATGCTGATTCGTTTAAGTTCATTTTTGAGGCGCATATTTCGACATGTGGGACGTGTGGCGGTTTGAGTCCTGAGCTATAACTGCAGTTCAATTGCTTTCGTGGGCCGACGGACTCAGTGACTTGTGCGCTGGAACACAACGATGTAGCGTCA
>NZ_LTCZ01000071.1:0-29921 GCF_001583455.1 Rhodococcus sp. LB1
CCGCGGTGCGCAGGAAGTTGGACATGGAGACGCCGGGGACCTCGACGGGGTACTGCATCGCGAGGAACAGTCCCGCGCGGGCGCGCTCGTCGACGCTCATCTCGAGGACGTCCTCACCGTTGAGGGTGATGGAGCCCGAGGTGATCTGGTACTTGGGGTGGCCCGCGATGGCGTACGACAGCGTCGACTTGCCGGACCCGTTGGGTCCCATGATCGCGTGGGTCTCGCCGGAACGAACCGTCAGGTTCACACCCTTGAGGATGTTGATCGGTTCGGCGTTCTCGTCGGTGTTCGCGACGTCGACGTGGAGGTCCTTGATTTCCAGGACCGAGGTTTCGGGGGTGGAAGCGTCAGGGGTAGACATTGTGATCCTTCGAAGAAATGGGAAGTAATGGTCCGGCGGCGCGGGTCACACGCCGACTGCGGCGAGTTCGGCCTCGACAGCTGCCTCGAGGCGCTCGCGGATCTCGGCGACGGCGATCTTGTTGATGATCTCGTGGAAGAACCCGCGCACGACGAGTCGTCGTGCCGCGTCTTCGGGGATTCCGCGGGCGCGCAAGTAGAACAACTGCTCGTCGTCGAATCGACCCGTGGCGCTGGCGTGCCCGGCACCCACGATCTCGCCGGTCTCGATCTCCAGGTTCGGAACCGAGTCCGCGCGTGCGCCGTCCGTGAGGACGAGGTTGCGGTTCAGCTCGAACGTGTCGGTGCCTTCGGCCGCGGCGCGGATCAGCACGTCGCCGATCCACACGGTGTGGGCGTCGGGCTTCCCCGAATTCGGATCGCCCTGCAGGGCGCCCTTGTAGACCACGTTGGACTTGCAGTGCGGCTGCGAGTGATCCACCAGCAGTCGCTGCTCGAAGTGCTGTCCGGCGTCGGCGAAGTACAGGCCCAGCAGTTCGGCGTCGCCGCCCGGGCCGTCGTACTTGACGGTCGCGGACAGGCGGACCAGGTCGCCGCCGAGGCTGACCGCGTTGTGCCGCAGCACCGCGTCACGGCCCAGCCGCGCGTGATGCGACGCGACGTGCACGGCGTCGTCCGCCCAGTCCTGGACGGCGACCACGGTGAGGCGGGAGCTGTCGCCGAGAACGAATTCGACGTTCTCGGCGATCGTGCCGCTGCCTCGCTGGTCGATGACGACGGTCGCCTTCGCGAAGGCTTCGAGCCGGATCTGCAGGTGCCCGAAGGCGACCTTGTCCTCGCCCGGGCCGGTGACCGTGATGTTGATCGTCTCGGCGACCTCGACCTCACGGCCGACGGTCACGACGGTGGCCGTCTCGAACCCCGAGTAGGCCTGTGCGGCCACCCGGTCGGCCGGGACGCCGGCCTTGCCCAGCCGGTCGTCGTCACGCCCGACGGTCTCGACCCGGACGGAGTCCGGACCGGCGACGTCGACGGTGACCGTGCCGTTCGCGACGGCCGTTCCGTCGTGCAGTCCGCGGAGCCGGCGCAGCGGGGTGAACCGCCAGACCTCGTCGCGACCACCCGGGATCTCGAACGCGTTGACGTCGAACGAGGTGAAGACCTCACCCTTGTTCTTGATCGGCGAACCGGTGGCGGTCCGCGCTATCCGCGGATTCTCGCCTGCGACGGCTCCCGCGACTCCGAGATTCTGGACACCAGTTTCTGGCGTGGTCACTAACCCACCGCCCCTTCCATCTGCAGTTCGATCAGGCGGTTCAGTTCCAGGGCGTACTCCATCGGGAGTTCCTTGGCGATCGGCTCGACGAAGCCGCGCACGACCGTCGCCATGGCCTCGTCTTCGGTGAGCCCGCGGCTCATCAGGTAGAACAGCTGGTCGTCGCTCACCTTCGAGACTGTGGCCTCGTGGCCCATGGTCACGTCGTCCTCGCGGATGTCGACGTACGGGTAGGTGTCCGAGCGGCTGATCTGATCGACCAGCAGCGCATCACACTTGACCGTCGACTTGGAACCGTGAGCACCCTTGTTGACCTGGACGAGTCCGCGGTACGACGCACGTCCACCGCCACGTGCCACCGACTTGCTGATGATGGTCGACGACGTGTACGGCGCGAGATGCAGCATCTTGGCACCGGTGTCCTGGTGCTGGCCCTCACCGGCGAATGCCACGGAGAGAACCTCGCCGCGGGCGTGTTCGCCCATCATCCAGACGGCCGGGTACTTCATGGTGACCTTCGACCCGATGTTGCCGTCGATCCACTCCATGGATCCGCCGGCTTCGACCTTGGTGCGCTTGGTGACCAGGTTGTAGACGTTGTTCGACCAGTTCTGGATGGTCGTGTAGCGGCAGTGGCCGCCCTTCTTCACGATGATCTCGACGACCGCGGAGTGCAGGGAGTCGGACTTGTAGATCGGCGCCGTGCAGCCCTCGACGTAGTGCACCGAGGCGCCCTCGTCGACGATGATCAGGGTCCGCTCGAACTGGCCCATGTTCTCCGTGTTGATGCGGAAGTAGGCCTGCAGCGGGATGTCGACGTGCACGCCCGGCGGGACGTAGATGAAGGAGCCACCCGACCACACCGCGGTGTTCAGCGCGGAGAACTTGTTGTCGCCGGCCGGGATGACCGTGCCGAAGTACTCCCGGAACAGCTCGGGGTGCTGTTTCAGGCCCGTGTCGGTGTCGAGGAAGATGACGCCCTGTGCCTCGAGGTCCTCACGGATCGAGTGGTACACAACCTCGGACTCGTACTGAGCCGCGACACCGGCGACGAGGCGCTGCTTCTCGGCCTCGGGGATGCCCAGCTTGTCGTACGTGTTCTTGATGTCCTCGGGCAGGTCTTCCCAGCTCTCGGCCTGCTTCTCGCTCGAGCGGACGAAGTACTTGATGTTGTCGAAGTCGATGCCCTCGAGGTTCGAACCCCAGTTCGGCATCGGCTTCTTGTCGAAGGTCTTCAGCGCGCGCAGGCGGACGTCGAGCATCCAGTCCGGCTCGCTCTTCTTCGCCGAGATGTCGCGCACGACGTCTTCGGACAGACCGCGCTGCGCACTGGCACCGGCCTCGTCGGAATCGGACCAGCCGTACCCGTAATGCCCGAGTGACGCGATGGTCTCTTCCTGCGTGAGCGGCTCGGCGTTGGCCGACGCAGTGGATGTCACCTGGTCTGATGTGACGGTCATGCGAGCTCCTTCCGGAGTCTTGTTACGAGACCGGCGAGGGCTGGTCGCCGGTGGAATACAGGTTGCTGACTAGGGGATCTATCGGGAAAGCGTTGTTATTTGGGACCGGACGGCGGGACGAGTGGAACGTGAGTGGTGCATGCGCAGTCACCGTTCGCGATGGTCGCGAGCCGCTGGACGTGGGTGCCGAGCAGTTGGGCGAACGCTTCCTGTTCGGCTTCGCACAGTTCCGGGAACTCCTCGGCCACGTGGGAGACCGGGCAGTGGTGCTGGCAGATCTGCACGCCGTTGCCTACCGGGCGCGTCGACGCCGCGAATCCTGCGGTGGTGAACGCGTCGGCGATGGCGTCGGCGGTGGTTTCGAGGCCCTCGGCGCTGTGATCGGCTGCCGGGGTCACGTTTCCGACGATCGCCTGGACTCGGCGACGAGCGAAATCGGTGATCGCGGCGTCTCCCCCGACCTCCCGCAGTTGACGCATCGCCGCACCGGCGAGGTCGTCGTACGCGTGGCCTAGGCGGCCGCGGCCCTTGGCGGTGATCTGGAAGTATTTGGCGGGTCGTCCCCGGCCGCGGTGACGCACGGCGACGGAGGACGCCTCGCGGGCCTCCCCGGACTCCAGGAGCGCGTCGAGGTGTCGACGGACACCGGCGGCACTCAGCCCGAGGCGGGTTCCGATTTCCGACGCGGTGATCGGCCCCTCCTCGAGGAGGAGCTTTACGACGGCAGCGCGGGTGTGGCCTTCGTGGCCGACGGCGACGGGTGACGCGGTTTCGACAGGCGCCGCCGAGGAAGGCGCGTGAACTGCGCTTTCCTTCGTTGCACGTGGTGTCGTTTCCGTTTTCACAACACCAGTGTGACGGAATTCGGATCGCAGGTCTACTAAGGGTGCCCTGCCTTACACCTGTGATTATGTACGGCTCGCGCCCGGGAATACTGGCCGAACCGGCTGTGTTCGGCGCACCGCTACGCTGCCTGTGTGCCGCAGACCCCCGAGAACCCGGAGCCGACCCGCGCGGAGCCGACCTTCACGGCTCGCGCCGCTCTTCGACATCCGGCCGAGCTCGCCCGGCGGGCGCTGGGCATCGACGGCCGCTCCCCGCGACCCTCGGTGGCGGCCGCGCTGCACGGCGACGAGCCGGAGACAGCGGGCCTGAATGCACAGGAGACCGCGCAGCTCCGCGGGATCCGCCGGTTCGGCGCGACCGGAGCCGTCCTGATGGCGGTGGGCGCGCTGGGCGCAGGCGCCCAGCCGGTACTGCAGAACCCAGTCCAGGGTCTTCGCGTCATCGGTCTGCCCGCCCGGATCCCCAGCGTCGCGTTGACGCTGACCATGACCGGCACCGTGATGATCGTGCTCGCGTGGCTCCTCCTCGGACGGTTCGCGATCGGCAGTCTGCAGTCGGGGGCGCTGCGTCGCCTCAACCGGTCCCAGCTCGACCGCACCCTCCTGCTGTGGATCATCCCGCTGTCCGTCGCGCCGCCGATGTTCAGCAAGGACGTGTACTCGTATCTCGCGCAGAGCGAGATCGCGGCCCGCGGGCTCGATCCCTACGCCATCGGTCCCGCGGGTGCGCTCGGCGTCGATCACGTCCTGACCCGGACCGTGCCGACGATCTGGCGCGACACGCCGGCGCCGTACGGTCCGCTGTTCCTCTGGATGGGGCGCGGGATCAGTTGGCTGACCGGCGAGAACATCGTCGCGGGGATCTTCCTGCACCGGCTGCTTGCCCTCGCCGGTGTGGCCATGATCGTGTGGGCGCTCCCCCGGCTGGCGCGGCGCTGCGGCGTCGCCGAGGTCAGCGCCCTCTGGCTGGGCGCCGCCAACCCCCTGCTGCTGTTCCACCTCGTCGCGGGCATTCACAACGAGGCGCTCATGCTCGGCCTCATGCTGGCCGGGATCGAACTGGCGCTGCGGGCCGTCGAACGGTCGGAGCCGATCCGCGGGCAGTCCCTTCTCCTGTTGCTGTCGGGGGCGGCACTCATCGCTCTGTCGTCGACGATCAAGATCCCCTCCCTCCTCGCACTGGGATTCGTCGGGATGGCGCTGGCCCGGAGATGGGGCGGAACCCCGAAGGCCGTGCTCATGGCGGCCGCCCTGCTCGGCGGGGTGGCCCTGGTCGTCACACTCGTCATCAGCACGTCCAGCGGACTCGGCATCGGCTGGGTACACACCCTCGGCACCGCGAACGCGGTCCGCAGCTGGATGTCCATCCCCACGCTCCTCGGACTGGGCACCGGACTGGCCGGGGTCCTCCTGGGCCTCGGTGACCACACGACGGCGGTGCTGAGCCTGACCCGGCCGATCGCGGCCGTCGCTGCGGCGTTCATCACACTGCGGATGCTCGTCGCCACGCTCGTCGGCCGTATCCACGCGGTCGGCGCGCTGGGACTGTCCCTCGGCGCGGTCGTCCTCCTCTTCCCCGTGGTGCAGCCCTGGTATCTGCTGTGGGCGGTCCTGCCGCTCGCAGCCTGGGCCACGGCACCCGCCTTCCGCGTCCCCGCCATCGTCTTCTCGTCCATCGTCAGCGTCATCCTGATGCCGAACGGCGGCGAGTACCAGCCCTTCGTCATCGTGCAGGCCGCCATCGCCACCATCTTCACGGCCGGAACGCTGATCGTGATCACCCGCAACCGGCTGCCCTGGCGGGTCGGTTCGGAGCAGCAGCCGACCGTGCCGGACCCCCAGGATCCGCCCCGGGACGACGCCGACGCGGAAAGCCGGGGCACCGGCCGGGTCACACCAGGCCAAGGCTTACGCTGATTCCCCGTGACCTCGCGAACGCCCGGATCGGCGCAACCTGCTGTACGCCTGGAAGGCGTGGTGAAGACCTTCGACGGTGTGAGGGCCGT
The DNA here is from genome assembly GCF_001583455.1 of Rhodococcus sp. LB1. NCBI lineage: Bacteria > Bacillati > Actinomycetota > Actinomycetes > Mycobacteriales > Nocardiaceae > Rhodococcus > Rhodococcus sp. LB1. The sequence continues at coordinate 5,951 of NZ_LTCZ01000071.1, forward strand.
CGACGGACTCGATCTCACCGTCGAACCGGCACAGGTGGTCGCGTTGCTCGGTCCCAACGGCGCGGGTAAGACCACCACCGTAGAAATGTGTGAAGGCTTCGTCCGCCCGGACAGCGGCACCGTCCGCGTCCTCGGACTCGACCCCGTCGCGGATGCCGGCGCCGTCCGGGCCCGAATCGGTGTGATGCTGCAGGGCGGCGGCGCGTACCCCGGGTCCCGCGCCGGTGAGATGCTCGACCTCGTCGCGGCCTATTCGGCCGACCCCCTCGACCCCGACTGGTTGCTGCGCAGCCTCGGACTCGAGGATTCCCGTCGCACCCCCTACCGCAGGCTGTCGGGCGGGCAGCAGCAGCGCCTGTCCCTGGCCTGTGCGCTGGTCGGCCGGCCGGAACTGGTCTTCCTCGACGAACCCACCGCCGGACTCGACGCACAAGCCCGCCTGCTGGTGTGGGAACTGATCGACGCACTGCGCCGCGACGGCGTCAGTGTGCTGCTGACGACGCACCTGATGGACGAGGCCGAGGAACTCGCGGACCGGCTCGTCATCATCGACCACGGGTCGATCGTCGCAGCGGGTACGCCCGCCGAGGTCACCAGCCGCGGCGCCGAGGGCCAGTTGCGGCTCAGCGCGCCCGCCGGTCTGGACACCGAACCCCTCGCGAGAGCCCTCCCCGACGGTTTCCGGGTGGCCGAGTCCGGACCGGGCACCTATCTCGTCGAAGGGCCGATCGATCCGACGGTGGTGGCGTCGGTCGCGTCGTGGTGCGCCGATCTGGACGCCCTGATCAGCGACATCCGCGTCGACCAGCGCAGCCTCGAGGACGTCTTCCTCGAACTCACCGGCCGGGAACTGAGGGGATGACGATGAGCACCAGTGACCGTCTGACGGAGAATCGTTTCGCCCCGGGCACGTTCGCACCCGACCCTCGCCCGAGCGGCGCGGCGGTCATGTTGCGGGCGCAGACCGCGCTCGAACTCAAGCTGCTCCTGCGCAACGGGGAGCAGCTGCTGCTGACCATGTTCATCCCGATCACGCTGCTGATCGGCCTGTGCCTGCTACCCATCGGCGACCTCGGAACGTCGCGGGTCGACAAGGTGGTGCCCGCCGTCATGATGGTGGCGGTGATGTCCACCGCGTTCACCGGCCAGGCCATCGCGGTCGGCTTCGACCGCCGGTACGGGGCCCTCAAGCGGCTCGGCGCCACTCCCCTGCCGACGTGGGGAATTATCGCCGGGAAGAGCGCCGCGGTTGTCATCGTCGTCGCACTGCAATCGGTGCTCCTCGGAGCTATCGGGTTGGCGCTCGGCTGGCGTCCGAGTGCGTGGGGACTCGCCCTCGGCGCCGTGATCATCGCCCTGGGCACCGTGACGTTCGCGGCGATGGGATTGCTGCTCGGCGGCACCCTCCGCGCCGACATCGTCCTCGCGCTGGCCAACATCCTGTGGTTCGTGATGGTCGGCGTCGGCAGCGTGGTGTTCGCCACCGGCGACCTGCCCTGGCTCCTCCACACCGGGGCCCGGCTGATTCCGTCCGGTGCGCTCGCGCACGCGCTCGACGCCGCACTGTCGGGGTCGGTGGACCTGCTCAGCATCGTGGTCCTCGTCGTCTGGGGTGCGGCCGCGGGAGCCCTGGCGGCCCGGACGTTCCGATTCACGTGATCCGCCGACCCGCAGCCCGCACCGTCGGCACCGTTCTGGCAGTCCTGCTCGCCGTTCTAGGCTGCGGCACCCTGCCCGCGGGCGCCGCACCGCAGTGGGGACCGCCCGCCGCGCCGAATCCGTTCCTCGGACCCGCAGGCACGTCCACGATGCACGGCGACGCGGGGTCCACCGACGTCACTCCGCTGCCCGGTCCCGGGACCGGCCCGCTCACACTGTCCGCGTACCCGTTGGTGTCGGCGTGCCCGACCCTCCTGCAGGGGTCCGACCGGCTCGTCGTCGCCTTGTGCACGTCCGTGGCCGGCCAGGTCCCCACCGTGCACCTGATCGACCCCGCCGCCCCCGCGGCCCCGTTCGGCGCCTCGCTCGCCACGTTCGCACTGGCGAAGGGCAGCCTCCTGGGCGGCGTGTACGCGTTCCTCGACAACGACAACCGACTGGTCGCGGTGGACGGAAACCGTCAGTTACTGCGCCTCGGACATTCGAAGGACCCCGACGGCCGCTGGCGGATCACCGTCGACTCGCACGTCGACCTGTCCGGCAGTGTTCCGCCGGGAGACAACGTGACCGGGCTGACGCCGGACTGGCAGGGCAACGTCTGGTTCGCGACGGGTGGCGGCGTCGTCGGAGCCGTGGACCGCGCCGGCGTCGCGCACAGCCTGCCGCTGGCCGCGGGCGAACAGGTCCAGAACAGCATCTCGACCTCGCCCTCCGGCACCGCGGTCGCGACGACGCACGCGCTGTACCAGTTCACGCTCCGCGACGGCGCGGTGCGCGTGGACTGGCGGCGGGAATACGACCGCGGTCCGGACCGTAAGCCGGGGCAACTCAGCCACGGCACCGGCTCCACCCCCACCTACTTCGGGCCGTCGACCGGCAGCGATTTCGTCGCGATCGTCGACAACGCCGACCCGCAGGTGAGTCTTCGGGTCTTCCGCGCCGATTCCGGTGACGAGATCTGCTCCGTCCCGGTGCTCGCCAACCCGGGCGGCAGCGAGAACTCGCCGATCGGCATCGCCAATTCGGTGTACGTCGCCGGGACGTACGGCTATCCGTATCCCGCCGTCCCGGACGGCGCGGGCCCTGCGGTTCCGACGAACGCCCCCTTCACCGGCGGCATGACCCGCGTCGACATCGACCCGATCGGCTGCCACCAGGTGTGGAGCAACGACGTCCGCAGCGCGGCGGTGCCCCACCTCTCGACCGGTGACGGCCTGCTGTACACCGTGATCCGTCAAGGGTTCGACGTCACGACACCCCTGGACGGCTTCTCGTTCGCGGTGATCGATCCGGCGGACGGCTCGGTCGAGCACACCAGCCCACTCCCCGGCACCGCGGTCAACGACACCCTCCAGATGTCCGGACTCGTCACCGACACCGGCGACTTCTGGCAGGGCACGGTGACCGGCATCCTGCGGATTCGCGGCGAGTAGCACGGAGTCGAGCGCGCCGCCACCAGCCCAACGACACGCTGTAGTTGACGGCCCTCTACCATCGACGTCGTGCTGTATCGCGGGTTTCTGAGCCTGGTAGACCGTCTCCCCCTTCCGTCGCTGACCGTGCAGCGTGTCATCGCGTTCGCGGTGATCCTCACGCAGGGCGGAATCGCCGTCACCGGAGCCGTCGTGCGGGTGACCGCGTCCGGCCTCGGCTGCCCCACCTGGCCGCAGTGCTTCCCGGGCAGCTTCGTTCCGGTCGGGCACGGCGAGGTCGCCGTCATCCATCAGGCGGTCGAGTTCGGCAACCGGTTGCTCACGTTCGTCGTCGTCGTGGCCGCGGCCCTGATCGTCCTCGCGGTCACCCGCGCCCGCCGACGGAAAGAGGTCCTCGTCTACGCGTGGATGATGCCTCTCGGCACCGTCGTGCAGGCCGTCATCGGCGGTGTCACGGTGCTCACCGGACTCCTGTGGTGGACGGTGGCGGTGCACCTGCTCGCGTCGATGGCGATGGTGTGGCTGGCGACCGTGATGTACGCGAAGATCTGCGAACCCGACGATGCACCGGCGATCGACGTGATCCCCGCCCCGCTGCGGTGGCTCACCGCGCTGTCGGGTGTCGCGCTGGCCGGGGTGCTCGCCGCCGGAACTCTGGTCACGGGCGCCGGACCGCACGCGGGAGACAAGAGTCTCGACCGCGTGGTTCCGCGCCTCGAGGTGGAGATCGTCACGCTCGTGCATCTGCATGCCCAGCTGCTGGTGGGCTACCTGGCGTTGCTGGTCGGCCTGTGCTTCGGCCTCTACGCCGTGGGCGCAACCCGCGCGGTGAAGATCCGCGTGCAGGTTCTGCTCGCGCTGGTGGTGGCGCAGGCGCTGATCGGACTCGTCCAGTTCTTCACGGACGTTCCCGCGGCCCTGGTGGCATTCCACGTCGCGGGGGCCGGGCTGTGCACCGCGGCCACTGCGGCGGTGTGGGCTGCGGGGCGCACCCGCGAGTACGTCACGCAGCCGGACACCGCGAGCGTCTAGCGCTCGTTGCGGGCCTTCGGGAACCGCGTCTGCCGCGCGACCCAGCCTGCCATCTTCTGGAAGTGACCCTTGCGGGGCGTGACGATGCTGGTGATCGCGCGGTCCCACTCCGAGACGGTGACGTCGTCGAAGGACGCGACGACGGCGTTCGCGGTGGCGAGATCCTCGACCACCTGGTCACCGAGGATGCCGTCGGCGCCGACGAGCGTGATGCGGACGCCGGCGAGTCCGATCGGCTGGATGACGGCACTGGCGGAACCGCCGTGCTCGGCCACGAACTTCTTGATCGCGTCGACCGTGTGGGACGGCAGCGAGGGCGCCGGGCTCGCGGGCGCCTGATCCGCGTGGGTGTCGGTACTCATGACCCCGAGAATACTGGGCGGTAGTGGCGTCGTGTCCGCCAGGCTCCATGTGGCGACTCGCGCCGTGTAGAACTGAAACCATGCGCGCTATACAGGTTTCCCGTCTCGGTGGTCCCGACGTCCTAGAACCGGCGGAGGTTCCCGAACCCCGGATCGGAGCGACGGATCTTCTGGTTCGCACCGAGGCGATCGGCATCAACTTCATCGACACCTATTTCCGGACTGGGCTGTACCCGCGGCCGTTGCCCTACATTCCCGGAGACGAGGGCTCCGGAGTCGTGGAGGCCGTCGGCGGCGACGTGACCGGTATCGCTCCCGGTGACCGGGTGGCGTGGTGCTCCGCCCCCGGCAGTTACGCCGAGAAGGTGGTCGTCCCCGCGGCGGCCGCGATCGCCGTCCCCGACTCCGTGCCCAGCCCGCAGGCCGCTTCCGCTCTGCTGCAGGGAATGACGGCCCACTACCTGGCCCACTCGACCTACCCGGTCCAGTCCGGCGACACCGTCCTCGTCCACGCCGGAGCGGGCGGAGTCGGTCTGCTGCTGACCCAGATGGCGACCACACTGGGCGCGCGGGTGATCACCACCGTGTCCTCCGACGCCAAGGAACAATTGTCCCGTGACGCCGGCGCACACGAGGTGCTGCGATACGACGACGACATCGCCGCCCGGGTGCGTGAACTGACCGACGGAGAGGGCGTCGCAGCCGCCTACGACGGTGTCGGCGCGTCCACGTTCGAGGCCAGTCTCGCGTCGGTGCGGATCCGGGGGACGGTCGCGCTGTTCGGCGCGGCGAGCGGCCCGGTGCCGCCGTTCGATCCGCAACGGCTGAACCCGGCCGGTTCGCTGTTCCTCACCCGGCCCACACTCGCGCACCACATCCGCAACCGTGAGGAACTGACGTGGCGGGCGGGAGACGTGTTCTCCGCCCTGGCCGACGGTTCGCTGACGGTCCGGGTGGGCGCGGAGTACCCGCTCGAGCGGGCCGAGGACGCGCACCGCGACCTCGAGGCGCGTGCGACGACCGGGTCGATCGTGCTGGTGCCCTGAGGCACGGGGATCAGCTCAGCAGGCTGCCGACGGTCTGCAGTCCGAGCACGGAGTCGACGGCGAGACCGACGAACACGATGGCCAGATAGTTGTTGGACTGCAGGAACAGGCGGAGCGGTTTCACGGCCGCTCCGCCGCGGACGCTGCGGTACAGCTGGTGGGCCATCAGCAGGAACCAGGCACCCGCGACGAGGGTCACGGCGGCGTACACGACACCCGCGGCGGGGACGAGCACGAGGGACGTGATCACCATCGCCCAGCTGTACAGCAGGATCTGCTTGGTGACGTGCTCCTCGGTGGCGATCACCGGCAGCATCGGAACACCGGCCGCCTTGTAGTCCTCCTTGTACCGCATGGCGAGGGCCCACGTGTGCGGCGGTGTCCAGAAGAAGATGACCAGGAACAGCACGATGGGCTGCCAGCTCAGCGACCCGGTGACCGCCGACCAGCCGACCATGACGGGCATGCAGCCCGCGGCGCCACCCCAGACCACGTTCTGCCAGGTCCGGCGCTTGAGCACCATCGTGTACACGAGTACGTAGAACGCGATGGTCAGGACGACCAGGCAGCCGGCGAGCAGGTTGGCCCGCCACCACAGCCACAGGAACGACGCGACACCGAGAGTCATCCCGAACACGAACGCGTGGGACGTCGGGACCGCGTCGCGGGCCAGCGGCCGGCGAGCGGTGCGCTTCATGACCTTGTCGATGTCGGCGTCGACGACGCAGTTGAGCGAGTTCGCGCTCGCCGCACCCATCCATCCGCCGAACAGCGTGCTGAGGATCAGCGCGATGTCGACGTTGCCGCGATCCGCCAGCAGCATCGCCGGGATGGTGGCGACCAGCAGCAGCTCGATCACCCGCGGCTTGGTCAATGCGATGTAGGCCAGGACCTTGCCCGTGACGCGACCCAGCACCGTACCGGTGTCGGTCGCGCGGGGGGCGGGGCTGGGGCTGCCGAAGCCGTGTCCGCTCGGCTGATGCCCTGTCCGCACGTTCTCTCCTCGCACCACGCGTAATTCCACATCCGAATGCCGGCGCCTGCTCCCGAAGTCCTTCGCGACGGCCGGCCGTCTACTACAAACGATGGTAGACCGCCGTAATGCGTGAACCGAATCGACCCGGATACGACCGCACACTAGGCTGGAGTGGCACAAGAGGCCCACGCATCCTCAGGCTCCACGTTCACCCATGTCAGGAGACTTCTGCCCGTGTCGATCACAGACGACATCCACGTCCTCACGCAACCGGTTCACCCCGCCGACTGGACCGAACTGGACACCAAGGCCGTCGACACCATCCGGGTGCTCGCCGCGGACGCGGTGCAGAAGGTCGGCAACGGCCACCCCGGCACGGCCATGAGCCTGGCCCCCCTCGCCTACACCCTCTTCCAGCGCGTCATGCGCCACGACCCCACCGACGCCGACTGGATCGGCCGCGACCGGTTCGTGCTGTCCTGCGGGCACTCCAGCCTCACCCTCTACATCCAGCTGTACCTCGCCGGCTACGGTCTCGAACTCGACGACCTGGAGGCGCTGCGCACCTGGGGCTCGAAGACCCCCGGCCACCCCGAACACGGCCACACCCGCGGCGTCGAGATCACCACCGGACCGCTCGGTCAGGGCCTCGCCTCCGCCGTGGGCATGGCCATGGCCGCCCGCCGCGAACGCGGCCTCTTCGACCCCGAGCCCGCCCTCGGCGACAGCCCGTTCGACCACCACATCTACGTCATCGCCTCCGACGGCGACATCGAGGAAGGCGTCACCTCCGAGGCCTCCTCCATCGCCGGCGTCCAGCAGCTCGGCAACCTCACCCTGATCTACGACGACAACAAGATCTCCATCGAGGACGACACCGCCATCGCGCTGTCCGAGGACACCGCCGCCCGCTACGAGGCGTACGGCTGGCACGTGCAGATCGTCGAGGGCGGCGAGAACGTCGTCGCCATCGAAGAGGCCCTGAACAAGGCCCGCGAGGTCACCGACAAGCCGTCGATGATCCTGCTCCGCACGATCATCGGCTTCCCCGCACCGACCAAGATGAACACCGGCGCGGCGCACGGCGCCGCCCTCGGTGCCGACGAGGTCGCGGCCGTGAAGAAGGCTCTCGGCTTCGATCCGGACAAGACGTTCGAGGTCGCCGACGAGGTCATCGCCCACACCCGCAAGGTCGTCGACCGCGGCGTCCAGGCGCACAAGCAGTGGCAGGCCCAGTACGACGAGTGGACCCACCGCGCCCCCGAGGGTAAGAAGCTCCTCGACCGTCTGATCGGCCGCGACCTTCCCGCCGGCTGGGCCGACGTGCTCCCCACCTGGGAGCCCGATCCCAAGGGAGTCGCGACCCGCAAGGCGTCCGCCGCCGTGCTGAACGCCGTCGGACCGGTGCTCCCCGAACTGTGGGGCGGCTCCGCCGACCTCGCCGAGAGCAACAACACCACCATCAAGGGTGCCGATTCCTTCGGTCCCGAAGCCATCTCCACCCGGATGTGGACGGCCCAGCCCTACGGCCGCACCCTGCACTTCGGGGTCCGCGAACACGCCATGGGCTCGATCCTCAACGGCATCGCGCTGCACGGACCGACCCGCCCGTACGGCGGCACCTTCCTCGTCTTCAGCGACTACATGCGTCCCGCCGTGCGGCTCGCCGCGATCATGAAGACCCCGGTCACCTACGTGTGGACGCACGACTCCATCGGACTCGGTGAGGACGGGCCCACCCACCAGCCGATCGAGCACCTCGCCGCGCTGCGCGCGATCCCCGGCCTGTACGTCGTGCGGCCCGGCGACGCCAACGAAACCGCCCACGCCTGGCGCGCCGTCCTCGAGAAGGGCGCCGACGAGGCCACCCGCGCTCCCGCCGGCCTCGCCCTGACCCGCCAGGACCTGCCCGTCCTCGAGGGCACCAGCTACGAGGGTGTCTCCCGCGGCGGTTACGTCCTCGCCGACGCCTCCACCGGGGCACCGGAGGTCGTGCTCATCGGCACAGGGTCCGAGCTGCAGCTCGCCGTCGCCGCCCGCGAGACCCTCGAGGCCGACGGCATCCCCACCCGGGTCGTGTCCATGCCCTGCGTCGAATGGTTCGACGCCCAGGACCAGGCCTACCGCGACGGCGTCCTCCCCCCGACGGTCAAGGCGCGGGTCTCCGTCGAAGCCGGCATCTCCATGCCCTGGTACCGCTTCGTCGGCGACGCAGGCGAAATCGTCTCCATCGAGCACTTCGGCGCCTCCGCCGACTACAAGACCCTGTTCCGCGAGTTCGGTTTCACCGCCGAAGCCGTCACCGCCGCCGCACAGCGCTCACTCGCACGCGTGAAGGGATAGACCGCCATGACTCAGAACCCCAACCTCCAGAAGCTCTCCGAAGCAGGCGTGTCGGTGTGGCTCGACGACCTCTCCCGTGACCGCATCGAGTCCGGCAACCTCGCCGAGCTCGTCGCGACCAAGAGCGTCGTCGGGGTCACCACCAATCCGTCGATCTTCCAGGCGGCACTCAGCAAGGGCCACGTCTACGACGCACAGGTCCGGGAGCTCGCCGAGCGCGGTGCCGACGTCGAGGCCACCATCCGCACGGTGACCACCGACGACGTGCGCGCCGCGTGCGACGTCCTCGCCCCGCAGTTCGAGGCGAGCCACGGCGTCGACGGCCGGGTCTCCATCGAGGTCGACCCGCGCCTCGCGCACGACGCCGACAAGACCGTCGCGCAGGCGGTCGAACTGTGGAAGATCGTCGACCGCCCGAACCTGTTCATCAAGATCCCGGCCACCGAGGCCGGTATCCCGGCCATCGCCAAGGTGCTCGGTGAGGGCATCAGCGTCAACGTCACGCTGATCTTCTCCGTGGAACGCTACGAACTGGTCATGGGCGCCTACCTGGACGGTCTCGAGGCCGCGAAGGCGGCCGGTCACGACCTGTCCCGCATCCACTCGGTGGCCTCGTTCTTCGTCTCCCGCGTCGACACGGAGATCGACAAGCGGCTCGACAAGATCGGCACCCCCGAGGCTCTCGAGCTGCGCGGCAAGGCGGCGCTCGCCAACGCCCGCCTCGCGTACGCCGCCTACCAGCAGGTCTTCGAGGTGCAGCCGCGGTTCCAGGGTCTGCTGCCGGGCGGTGCGCGCCCGCAGCGCGCGCTCTGGGCGTCGACCGGAGTCAAGAACCCCGACTACCCCGACACCCTGTACGTCGCCGAACTGGTGGCTCCGAACACCGTGAACACGATGCCCGAGAAGACTCTCGACGCGTTCGCCGATCACGGTGAGGTCGCCGGCGACACGGTGTCCGGCACCGCGGTCGAGGCGCAGGAGGTGTTCGACAAGCTCAGCGCCGTCGGCATCGATCTCACCGACGTGTTCAAGGTCCTCGAGGACGAGGGCGTCGACAAGTTCGAGGTGTCCTGGAACGAGCTCCTCGACGCCACGGCGGAGCAGCTGCGCGCAGCAGGGCAGAAGAGCTGATACGTGAGCGAGCCCGCAGCGTCAGACGAATGGGTCAATCCACTCCGCGACAGTAGGGACAAGCGCCTACCACGCATCGCCGGGCCGTGCGCGCTGGTGATCTTCGGTGTCACCGGCGACCTGGCCCGGCGCAAGTTGATGCCCGCCATCTACGATCTGGCCAATCGTGGTCTTCTGCCGCCCGGGTTCGCTCTCGTCGGGTTCGCCCGCAGGGATTGGTCGGACGAGGACTTCGGCAAGATCGTCCACGATGCCGTGCGCGACCATTCCCGCACACCGTTCCGGGAGGACGTCTGGGAGCGACTGTCGGAGGGCCTGCGATTCGTCAAGGGCAGCTTCGACGACCCGGCGGCCTTCCAGGAACTCGCCAACACTCTCGGGACGCTCGAACGTGAACGCGGGACCGGCGGCAATCACGGGTTCTATCTCGCGATTCCGCCGGACGCGTTCCCGGTGGTCCTGAAGCAGCTGTCCGAGGCCGGTCTCGCGCAGTCGAACGACCAACAGTGGCGTCGGGTGGTCATCGAGAAGCCGTTCGGTCACGACCTCGGGAGCGCACGTGAGCTCAACGCGGTCGTGAACGAAGTCTTCCCGGAGGACACCGTCTTCCGGATCGACCACTACCTCGGCAAGGAGACGGTTCAGAACATCCTGGCGTTGCGCTTCGCCAATCAGTTGTTCGATCCGATCTGGAACGCCCACTACGTGGATCACGTCCAGATCACCATGGCCGAGGACATCGGTCTCGGTGGGCGTGCCGGGTATTACGACGGGATCGGGGCGGCGCGCGACGTCATCCAGAACCACCTGCTGCAACTCCTCGCCTTCACCGCGATGGAGGAGCCGATCAGCTTCGAACCGTCCGAATTGCAGGCGGAGAAGATCAAGGTGCTCTCCGCCACCAAACTCGCCCAGCCGCTCGACGAGACCACCGCGCGCGGCCAGTATGCGGGCGGCTGGCAGGGCGGCACCCGGGTGGTCGGCCTACTGGAGGAGGAAGGGTTCTCGAAGGACTCCACGACGGAGACGTTCGCGGCCATCACCCTCGAGGTCGACACCCGCCGCTGGGCGGGGGTGCCGTTCTACCTTCGCACCGGAAAGAGACTCGGCCGTCGGGTCACCGAGATCGCCGTGATCTTCAAGCGCGCACCGCACCTGCCGTTCGATCAGACGATGACCGAGGAACTGGGGCAGAACGCCCTCGTCATCCGGGTGCAGCCGGACGAGGGTGTGACCATGCGGTTCGGGTCCAAGGTCCCGGGATCGAGCATGGAAGTCCGCGATGTCAACATGGACTTCAGCTACGGTCAGGCGTTCACGGAGTCGTCGCCCGAGGCGTACGAGCGCCTCATCCTCGACGTGCTCCTCGGTGAGCCCTCGCTGTTCCCCGTCAACGCCGAGGTGGAACTGTCTTGGGAGATCCTCGACCCCGTGCTCGCGCACTGGGCTGCGGACGGCAGGCCGGAACCGTACGAGGCCGGCACGTGGGGCCCGCCGTCGGCAGACGAAATGATGCACCGCACCGGTCGCGAATGGAGAAGGCCGTAGATGATCACCGACATTCCCGCGACCACCACCGGACAGGTCAACAAAAAGCTGGTGGAGCTGCGCAAGACCGGCGGCGCGGTGACCCTGGGACGAGTGCTCACGCTGGTGGTATGCACCCGAGACAGTGAGTACTCGGAGGACATCATCGACGCCGCCAACGAGGCGAGCCGGGAGCATCCGTGCCGCGTCATCGTCGTCGCCTGGGGGTCCCGTGACGCGGAACCCCGCCTGGACGCGCAGATCCGCGTGGGCGGCGACGCCGGCGCGTCGGAGGTCGTCGTGCTCCGCCTGTTCGGCGAACTCGCCGACCACGAGAGCAGCGTGGTGGTGCCGTTCCTCCTTCCCGACACTCCCGTCGTCGTGTGGTGGCCGGAGACCGCCCCGGAGGTCCCCGCCGAGGATCCGGTGGGCAAGCTGGCGATCCGGCGCATCACCGACGCGACCGATCGCGCGGATCCGGCCGCGGAGATCAAAAGCCGCCTCGCGTCGTACTCGTCCGGTGACTCGGATCTGGCGTGGAGTCGCATCACCTACTGGCGTGCTCTGCTGACCTCGGCCGTCGACCAGCCGCCGCACTCGCCGATCACGTCGGCGGTGGTGTCCGGGCTGGTGGACGAGCCGGCCGTCGACATGATCGCGGGGTGGTTGGCGAGCCGCGTCGACGTCCCCGTCACGCGGCGGGTCGGCCCGTTGTTCGTGGAGATCAACTTCGCCGACGGTAGTGCGTTGACCATCAGCCGCCCCCAGACCGGCACGACGGCGACGCTGACACGCACCGGCAAGCCTGATGCGCGGGTCGCGCTCCGCAGGCGGGAAACCAGCGAATGCCTGGCCGAAGAACTACGCAGACTCGACCCCGACGAGGTCTACGAGACCGCACTCGCCGGGCTGACGAAGGTGACGTATGAGTGACATCCACGTAGAAGTCCACCCCGACACCGACACGCTGGTGACGAAGGCCGCGGAGCGGTTCGTCGACACCGTCGTCGCCGCCCAGAAGGACCGCGGTACGGCAGCGGTGGTCCTCACCGGAGGCGGGACCGGGATCGGCCTGCTCGAGAAGGTCCGGCAGAACCCGGGCGACATCGACTGGCGTGCGATCGACATCTACTGGGGTGACGAGCGTTTCCTGCCGGCCGGCGACCCGGAACGCAACGATGTGCAGGCGCGGGCCGCGCTGCTCGATCACGTCGACGTCGACCTCGACCGGGTGCACACCATGCCCGTCGCGGACGGCATCTACGAGAACGACCCGGAGGCGGCCGCTGTCGCGTACGCACAGGTTCTCGGGGCGAACGCCGGCGGCAAGCAGGTTCCGGTCTTCGATGTCCACCTGCTCGGCATGGGCGGTGAGGGACACGTCAATTCGCTGTTCCCCGACACCGACGCGGTCCGCGAGGAGCACCGGTTCGTCGTCGCGGTGACGGACTCCCCCAAGCCGCCGCCGGTGCGGGTCACGCTGACCCTGCCCGCCGTCCGGCACGCCGACGAGGTGTGGCTCGTCGTGTCGGGTGAGGCGAAGGCCGAGGCCGTGGCCGCCGCGATCGCGGGCGCTCCCCCCGTCGAGATCCCGGCGTCCGGGGCGCGCGGACTGTCGGCCACCCGGTGGCTGCTCGACACGTCGGCCGCGTCCCGGCTGCCGAACTGACGCTCTCATCCGACGGGGTCCTCGTCGTCGTCCGCCGGTAACCCGGCGGGCGACCGAGGGTCCCGCTCGACCGGTGACCGGGTGACCCGGCATTCGGTGACGATCCGGCCGGCACGACGCGGACCCGCCGTACTCGTCCCCCGCCGTCCGATTCCCCCGCGCCAATAATCCGGGTTGCCCGCGCAGCGCCTCATCCGTCGCCCCAATTCGTCTCGGAAAAGTTCGTGCTCTTTCCCGTTTTGACGCAGCGACGGACGGTTCGGTTCCCCCGCCCCGCAAGAAAGTTCACGCACTTCTCGCGGGGCGCGGAAATCCCGGCCGGCTACCCGCTGTTGCGCAGCGCGGTCGCCAGCCCGTTCATCGTGAGCTGGATGCCGCGGCGCGTCTGATCACTGTCGTCCCCGGCCCGGTAGCGGCGCAGCAGTTCCACCTGCAGGTGGTTGAGGGGCTCGAGGTACGGGAACCGGTTGTGCACCGACCTCTCCAGACCGGGGTTGTCGGCGAACAGGGTGTCGTTCCCGGTGATCGCCTTGTACATCCGGATCGTCCGCTCGTGTTCCTCGGCGATCTTGCCGAACACCCGTCGGCGGAGTTCCTCGTCGGGAACCAGCTCCGCGTAGCGGGCGGCGAGGCCCATGTCGGACTTCGACATCACCATGGCCAGGTTCGACAGCACGGTCCGGAAGAACGGCCACTTCTCGTACAGGCGGGACAGCGTGGCCACCCTCTCGGGGTCGCCCTGCGTCCATTCCTCGAACGCCGCACCCGTGCCGTACCACCCGGGCAGCATGACCCGGGACTGACTCCACGACAGCACCCACGGGATGGCCCGGAGATCGGAGATGGACGTGGTCTGCTTCCGTGAGGCGGGCCGGCTGCCGATGTTGAGGGCCCCGATCTCCGCGACCGGAGTCGACATCTCGAAGTACTCCACGAATCCGGGTGTCTCGTGCACCAATTCGCCGTAGGCGCGGCGGGCCAGCGCAGCGAGCTCGTCGAGGATGCGGTACGCCGGTTCGGCGTCGTCGCCGAGTCCCTCGACGTCGAGCAGGGTGGCTTCGAGGGTCGCGGCGAGCAGCGTTTCGAGATTGCGTTGCGCGAGGCGGGGTTCCGCGTACTTGGCGGCGATCACCTCGCCCTGTTCGGTGATCCGCAGGGAGCCGGCCACCGCGCCGGGCGGTTGCGCGAGGATCGCCTCGTAGCTGGGGCCGCCGCCGCGACCCACGGTGCCGCCGCGACCGTGGAAGAGCCGCAACCGGATTCCCGTCTTGCGAGCGGCGTCCACCAGATCCAGCTCCGCGCGGTACAGCGCCCAGTTGGCCGCCAGGTAGCCGCCGTCCTTGTTGGAATCGGAGTACCCGAGCATCACTTCCTGGGAGTCGCCGCGCGACGTCACCAGCGCCCGGTAGATCGGCACCTCCAGGGTGGCTTCGAGGGTGGCCGCACCCTGCTGCAGGTCTTCGATCGTCTCGAACAGCGGCACGATGCCCACCGGGCAGGACGGCGCCTCCCCCGATCCAGGGTCGAGCAGACCCACCTCCTTCAGCAGCACAGCGGCCTCGAGCATGTCACTGACGGAGGTGCACATGCTGATGATGTAGTTGGGCACGGCGCCCGCACCGAGTGTCCGGACCGCGTCGGCGCCGGCCTGGAGAATGGCCAGCTCCTTCGCGGTCAGCTCACTGAACTTCGCGTTCGCAGTGGTCAGTGGGCGCCGGGTCGACAGCTCCGCCGACAGCAACTCCACCCGCTCGGCCTCGGACAGCGACGGGTAGTCGGCGTGCACGCCCGCCCACGCCAGCAGCTCGGCGACGACCGTCTCGTGCACGTCCGAGTTCTGCCGCATGTCGAGTCCGGAGAGGTGGAAACCGAACACCGCAACCGAGTCCCGCAGGTTCGCCAGCCCGTCGTCGGCGATGGTGCCGTCACCCCCACGCCGCAGGGAGTCGTCGACGATGTCGAGTTCGTCGAGCATCTGCCGCGGGGTGTCGTACGGTGCGAGCCCGAGGTCGAGCCCGTGATCGGGTGCCTCACCGAGAATGCGGTGCGCGGTGGCCGTGAGACGACCCCGGATGCCCCGCACCGCACGCCGGTAGGGCTCGTCGGCGCGGAACGGGGAATCGTCCTGCGACGCCGAGGCCAGGAGGTCGAGCCCGGGGGTGACGGTGACGAGGCGAGCCGACATCGACAGTTCGCGCTCGAGCGTCTCGAGTTCCCCGAGGTGATGCTCGAGGGCGGTGGCCGCGGCACGGGTGGTGGCCTGCCGGACCACCTCGTCGGTGACGTAGGGGTTGCCGTCGCGGTCTCCGCCGATCCACGACCCGGGACGCAGAATCGGTTCCCCGCTCAGATCCGCGTCCGGCCACCGCGACCGCAGGGCAGTGCGCAGTTCGGCGTTGATCTTCGGGACGACCTCGAACAGTGCCGCGTCGTAGTACCGCAGCCCGACCTCGATCTCGTCCTGGATCCGCAACCGCGACAACCGGATCAGCGCGGTCTGCCAGAGGGTGAGGATCTGCCGCCGCAGCCGGACGTCGACGTCGGCCGTCTCGGTCTCGGTCAGGGCGGTGCGCTCGCGGTAGCGCATCAGTTCCGTGATCCGGGACTGGGTTTCGAACACCGTCCGGCGGCGGGTCTCGGTGGGATGAGCGGTGATGACCGGCGACACGAGCGCCCCGCGCAACGCGTCCGCGACGACGGCGCTGTCGAGGTGCGCGGCGTCGAGTTTGGCGAACGTGGCGGTCAGGGTGCTGTCGGGGGCGGGTTCACCGGCGGCGACGTGGACGGCACGCCGGCGTTCGCGGTGGATGTCCTCGGCAAGATTGGCAAGCAGGGCGAAGTGGCTGAAGGCCCGGATGACGGGAATCGTGTCGCTCGTGGAGACCTGGGTGAACATGTCCGCCAGATCTGCGCGGTCGATCTCGGAACGACGAACCCGGAACGATTCGACCCTGGCCTTCTCGACGAGGTCGAAGACGCTGTCCCCGGCCTGTTCCCGCACTATCTGACCGAGGATGCCGCCCAGGAGCCGAATGTCTTCGCGGAGTGGTTCAGTGGCCTCACGTGGGGTTTCGATCATGCATCCAGTATCGACCGGTGACGGCCCGTCTGCATGGTGAAGCAGATCAGCCGAACTTGATCTCCAGGCCGATGCCGATGATGGCGATCAACCAGATCAGGCCGGTGAAGACGGTGAGCCGGTCGAGGTTCTTCTCGACCACGGTGGAACCGGACAGGCTCGACTGGACGCCGCCGCCGAACAGGCTGGACAGACCGCCGCCCTTACCGCGGTGCAGCAGCACCAGCAGAATCAGCAGCAAGCTGGTGACCACCAGCAAGATATCCAGGAACAGTTCCATGTCTGTCTACGTCCACCCATCCAGTAGGAACAACAACGACCTCGTACACCCTACAGGCGCTCCGCGCCCGTGCGCCTTTCCGGTACCTACAGCTACCGGAAAGGCGCACGGGCGCCGAAGGCGCCTTACGGCAGAGGTCCGCCCGCGGCGATCGCCGACAGCGTGGCGAACTCGTCGGCCTTCAGCGAGGCGCCGCCCACCAGGGCGCCGTCCACATCCGTCTTGCCGACGATCTCGCCGACGTTCTTGGCGTTGACGCTGCCGCCGTAGAGAACGCGAACACCGGACGCGACGTCCGGCGAGGCGAGCTCACCGAGCGTGGCGCGGATCGCGGCGCACACTTCCTGCGCGTCCGCGGCACTCGCCACGCGGCCGGTTCCGATGGCCCACACCGGCTCGTACGCGATGACGACCTTGGCGATGTCCTCGGCGGACAGTCCGGCGAGCGAGCCCCGCAACTGCTCGACGTTGTAGGACACGTGCTCTCCGGCCTCGCGGACGTCGAGGCCCTCACCGATGCAGACGATCGGGGTGATCCCGTTCTTCAGCGCGGCCTTGGTCTTGGCCAGCACGGTGTCGTTGTCCTCGCAGTGCAGGGTCCGGCGCTCCGAGTGCCCGACGACGACGAACGTGCAGCCCAGCTTGGCAAGCATGGAGCCGCTGATCTCGCCGGTGTATGCACCCGAATCCTGGGCCGACACGTCCTGCGCACCGTAGGTGAGCAGAAGCTTGTCGCCCTCGACGAGGGTCTGCACGCTGCGGATGTCGGTGAACGGCGGGATCACCGTCACGTCGACCTTGTCGAAGTACTTCGCCGGGAGCGAGAAGGCGATCTTCTGAACCAGCGCGATGGCCTCGAGATGGTTCAGATTCATCTTCCAGTTGCCGGCGATCAGCGGCTTCCGTGCCATGCCTCAGCCCTCCAGAACTGCGATGCCGGGGAGTTCCTTGCCCTCGAGGTACTCGAGGGAGGCGCCGCCACCGGTGGAGATGTGCGAGAACCCGTCCTCGGGCAGACCGAGCTGGCGCACCGCCGCGGCGGAGTCACCGCCACCGACGACGCTGTACGCGCCCTTCCCGGTGGCCTCGATGATCGCCTCGGCGACACCCTTGGTGCCCGCGGCGAACTTCTCGAACTCGAACACGCCCATCGGGCCGTTCCAGAACACGGTCTTCGCGCTGGTCAGGATCGCCGCGAACCGGCGAACCGACTGCGGTCCGATGTCGAGACCCATCCAGCCGTCCGGGATCTCGAGCACGGAGACGATCTTCGACTCGGCGTCGGCCGAGAACGAATCGGCGATGACCACGTCCTGCGGAATGTGGATCACGTCGGCGTACTGCTCGAGCAGCGCCTTGCACGTGTCGATCATCGACTCCTCGCACAGCGAGTTGCCGACCGACACGCCCTGCGCCGCCAGGAACGTGTAGTACATGCCGCCACCGATGACGAGGGTGTCGACCTTGGGGGCCAGCGCCTCGATCACCGCGAGCTTGTCCGACACCTTGGAGCCACCCAGCACGACCGCGTACGGGCGCTCGGGCTCCTCGGTGAGCTTGCCGAGCACCTTGATCTCGGCTTCGACGAGCGTGCCCGCGTAATGCGGGAGCAACTTGGCCACCTCGTACACCGACGCCTGCGCGCGGTGCACGACGCCGAACCCGTCGGACACGAACGCACCGTCGTCGCCGACGAGCTCGACCAGGGCCTTGGCGAGCTTCGTCCGCTCGGCCTCGTCCTTGCTGGTCTCCCGCGGATCGAAGCGGATGTTCTCCAGCAGGAGAACGTCGCCGTCCGTGAGCCCCTCGGCACGTGCCAGAGCGTCCTGCCCGACGACGTCGCCGGCGAGCTGAACGTTGCGTCCCAGCACCTCGGCGAGCTTCACCGCCACCGGTGCGAGGGAGTACTGCGGGTCGGGCTCGCCCTTGGGGCGACCCAGATGGGCGGTGACGATGACCTTGGCGCCCGCCTCCGCCAGCGCCTTCAGCGTCGGCGCGGAAGCGATGATGCGCCCGGGATCGGTGATCCGGTCACCGTCGAGCGGAACGTTGAGGTCGGAGCGCACCAGCACGGCGCGCCCCTCGACCCCAGCGTTCAGCAGGTCGTCGAGAGTCTGAACTGCCACTGTTACCGAACCTTCGCTCAGAGAGACTTGGCGACGAGACCGATGAGGTCGGCCAGACGGTTGGAGTAACCCCACTCGTTGTCGTACCAGGACACGATCTTGGCCTGATCGTCGATGACCTTGGTGAGGCCGGAGTCGAAGATCGAGCTGTGCGGGTCGGTGACGATGTCGGACGACACGATCGGAGCGTCCGTGTACTTCAGGATGCCCTTGAGCGGTCCCTCGGCGGCAGCCTTCATTGCGGCGTTGATGTCCTCGACGCTGGCCGACTTCTTCAGGTTCGCGGTGAGGTCGGTGACCGAGCCCGTGGGGATCGGGACGCGCAGCGCGTAGCCGTCCAGCTTGCCGAGCAGCTGCGGGAGGACCAGGCCGATGGCCTTGGCGGCACCGGTGCCGGTGGGGACCACGTTCAGTGCGGCGGCGCGGGCGCGACGCAGGTCGCTGTGCGGGCCGTCCTGCAGGTTCTGGTCCTGTGTGTAGGCGTGGACCGTGGTCATGAGGCCCTTGACGATGCCGAACTCGTCGTCGAGCACCTTGGCGATGGGGCCGAGGCAGTTGGTGGTGCACGAGGCGTTGGAGATGATGTTCTGGCTGCCGTCGTACTTGTCGTCGTTGACGCCCATCACGATGGTGATGTCCTCGCCCTTGGCCGGGGCGGAGATGATGACCTTCTTGGCGCCGGCCTCGAGGTGGCCCTTCGCCTTGGCTGCGTCGGTGAAGATGCCGGTGGACTCGACGACGACGTCGACGCCCAGGTCACCCCAGGGAAGCGCCGCGGGGCCTTCCTTGATCGCGAGTGCCTTGATCTTCTGGTTTCCGACGACGATGGTGTCTTCACCCTCGAGCGAGACGTCGTGCGGGAGACGACCCAGGATGGAGTCGTACTTCAGGAGATGCGCCAGCGTAGCGTTGTCCGTGAGGTCGTTGACCGCCACAATCTCGATGTCGGTGGTTCCGAGCGCCTTCTGCGCATCCACCGCCCTGAAGAAGTTACGTCCGATACGGCCGAAACCGTTTACGCCTACCCGGACAGTCACAATCTGCTCCTTTGCGCATGATTCTGGTTGTGCAGCTCTGCTCCCGCGCCGCTACGACACCACCGACGGGTGGTCGGCGCGAGGGTTCATCGGTCGATGTGGCTCTAACCCTAGTGCGCGCGCCACGCGCGCGCGCAGTCACCTCCGGGCACCCTTTCCGGGCCGCCCCGACCCGAACGAACGGGACGCTCGTTCGATCTGACGCAACGAGCGTCCCGTTCGTTGCGGAGTGGGGGTGGTGCGAGGCGACCGCCGACGACTGTCAGGCGTCGTCGAGAAGGTCTGCGGTGACGGCCGACTCGGTGTCGGGGATGCCGGTTTCCTTGGCCTTGCGGTCCGCCATCGACAGCAACCGCCGGATGCGGCCGGCGACGGCGTCCTTCGTCATCGGCGGGTCGGCGAGCTGGCCGAGTTCCTCGAGGGACGCCTGCCGGTGCTCCACCCGGAGGTGACCGGCCGCCGCCAGATGGTCGGGAACCTCGTCACCCAGGATGTCGAGGGCCCGCTCGACGCGGGCAGCGGCCGCGACAGCCGCCCGCGCGGACCGGCGCAGGTTGGCGTCGTCGAAGTTGGCGAGCCGGTTGGCGGTGGCACGGACCTCCCGGCGCATGCGGCGTTCCTCCCACACGAGGCGCGTGTCCTGGGCGCCCATCCGGGTGAGCAGCGCGCCGATGGCCTCGCCGTCGCGGATCACCACCCGGTCGGTGCCGCGGACCTCGCGGGCCTTCGCCGAGATACCCAGCCGGCGCGCCGCCCCGACGAGCGCGAGCGCCGCCTCCGGGCCGGGGCAGCTGACCTCGAGCGCCGACGACCGACCCGGCTCGGTCAGCGAACCGTGCGCCAGGAAGGCGCCGCGCCACGCGGCTTCCGCATCGGCGACGCTGCCACCGACGACCTGCGCGGGAAGCCCACGCACCGGGCGCCCCCGCAGGTCCAGGAGACCGGTCTGGCGGGCGAGTGCCTCGCCCTCCTTCGCGACCCGCACGATGTACCGGGACGACTTGCGCAGTCCGCCCGCGCTGAGGACGTGAACGTCGGCGCTGTACGTGAACAGGTCGAAGATCTCGCGGCGCAACCGGCGGGCCGTGGACCCCAGATCCACTTCCGCCTCGACCACGACCCGGCCGCCGACGATGTGCAATCCCCCGGCGAACCGCAGCAGCGACGAGACCTCGGCCTTCCGGCAACTCACATGAGTGACGACGAGACGACTGAGTTCGTCTTTGACCTCTGCTGTCATTGCCACGAAGCGCTCTCCCTTTCCTCTGGTGTCTCGGCCACTTCGCTCCCCCGAGACCCCGCATCGGGGTCGCTCCAGAGCTGTTCGAGAACGGACGCAAGTTTTCCTGCATGGTGCGTGTGGGTGCCGTGCTCCGACACGTCGGCGTACACGACGCGTGCCTGGAACTGTCCGGCGGCGCGGGCGAGGTGCTCGCGCTCGCGCCCCGGCGGCACCGAACCCGAATCGACCACGACGAAGTCGACGGTGAGTTCGGGTGCGTGTTGGGACAGTACGTGCAGATGACGCTCGGTGGAGAATCCTGCCGTCTCGCCCGGCTCCGGAGCCAGGTTGAGCACCAGCACCTTCCGCGCGGCGGTGGCGATCAGCGTGTCGAGGAGTTCCGGCACGAGGACGTGCGGGATGACGCTCGAGAACCACGACCCGGGGCCGAGGACGACCATGTCGGCGACGTCGATCGCCCGGACCGCGTCCGGGCATGCGGGCGGATTCGCCGGCAGCAGCCGCACGCGGCGCACCTTGCCGGGTGTGGTCGCGACCGCGACCTGACCGCGGATGCAGCGACTGACCCGCGGGTCCGCCTCGAGGCCCTGCACGTCGGCCTCGATGTCCAGGGCGATCGGCGACATCGGCAGCACGCGCCCGTTGATCCGCAGCAGCCGGGCGAGTTCGTCCAGCGCGGCGACCGGGTCGCCGAGCACTTCGGTGAGGCCGGCCAGGATGAGATTGCCCACCGAGTGGCCGGCGAGCGCGCCGATTCCGCCGAAGCGGTGCTGGATGGTGTCCGTCCAGTCCTGCACCTCGGGGTCGTCCGCGGCGAGTGCGGCGAGCGCCATCCGCAGATCCCCCGGCGGGATGACGCCGAGTTCGGCGCGCAGCCGTCCCGAGGATCCGCCGTCGTCCGCGACGGTGACGACGGCCGTGACGTCACGGCTGAGCCGGCGCGCGGCGCTGAGGGTGGCGAACAGCCCGTGGCCCCCGCCGAGCGCGACGATCGCAGGCGGCTGATGCACCGGCCTCATTCGCGCCCCAGATCACGATGGACGACACGCACGTTCAGCCCGGAGTCCTTTCCGAGGCGGCTCGCCAAGGCCTCCGACATCGCGACACTCCGATGTTTCCCTCCGGTGCACCCCACCGCGATGGTCATGTAGCGCTTCCCCTCCCGACGATATCCCGCGATCGTCAGATCCAGCAGGTGGTGATACGTGGCGAGATAGTCCTCGGCACCGTCCTGCGACAACACGTAGTCCCGCACGTCCGCACTCTGCCCCGTGTGCGGACGCAACTCGGGAATCCAGTGCGGGTTGGGCAGGAAGCGGACGTCGCAGACGAGATCGGCGTCCATCGGAAGACCGTACTTGAAACCGAACGACTGGACTGTTACTTGCATGGTCCGGTTCTCGGCGTCGCCGAACGCGTCCTCGATCTTCTGCCGCAACTGGTGCGCGGCGAGGGACGACGTGTCGATCACCAGATCCGCGGCGGCCTTCACCTTCGCGAGCTGATCGCGCTCGGCGGCGATGCCCTCCGACAGGGTGCCCTCGGCGCCTCCCCCCGACAGCGGGTGACTGCGGCGCACCTGTTCGAAACGGCGCACCAGGACCTCGTCCGACGCGTCGAGGTACAGCACCCGCGTGTGCACGGGTTTGCTCTCCAGTTCGGTGAGGACCCAGCCGAGGTCGCCGGTGAACAACCGGCTGCGCACGTCGATGACGACGGCGAGCCGCTCGAGCCGCGAATCGGATTCCAGGCTCAGATCCACCATTCGGGAAATCAGTTCCGGGGGAAGGTTGTCCGCGACGTACCACCCGAGGTCCTCGAGGACCTTCGCCGCCGTCTGCAGACCCGCCCCGGAGAGCCCGGTGACGAGAAGGAAGTCCATCGGCCGGACCGTGGGTGGACGGTCGCTCTGCGCGTGCTGCTCGTTCACTCGACACCTGTCCGTTGCGATGCGCTCTGTGCTGCCGGGCCGTGCTGTGCTACCGGTTCGCGGGGAATGTCCGCGCCGTTCTGTTCTGCCGTGCCCGGCCCGTTCCGATCTGATTCATCATCCCCCACTCCCGCGACGTCCGCAGACGGTTCCTCCGCCCCGAGAGCGGTGAGTACCGCTTTCGCCGTGGCCGTTCCGATGCCGGGGACCGCGGTGATCTCCTCGACGGAGGCTTGCTTGAGGCGGGCGACGGATCCGAAATGCGTCACCAGGGCCTTGCGCCGGGTCTCGCCGAGCCCGCGGACCGAGTCGAGGGCGGACGCCGTCATCCGGCGGGACCGCTTGCTGCGGTGGAACGTGATCGCGAAACGGTGCGCCTCGTCGCGCACCCGCTGCAGCAGGTACAGCGACTCGCTCGTGCGCGGGAGGATGACCGGGTCCTCCTCCCCCGGCACCCACACCTCCTCGAGCCGCTTGGCCAGCCCGATCACGGCGACGTCGGTGATGCCCAGTTCGTCGAGCACCGCCGAGGCCGCGGCCACCTGCGGGGCTCCGCCGTCCACGACGAACAGGTTCGGTGGGTACGCGAACCGCCGCGGCCTGCCGGTCTGCGGATCGATCGCCGCCTCCGGCGCCAGATCGCCGCCGTCCCCGCCCGACACCTGGTCGGCGTCCGCCCCGGCCGCTTCGGCGCGCAGCACCCCGACGTCGCGGTTGTGCCGGAGGAACCGCCGCCGGGTGACCTCGGCGATGCTGGCGACGTCGTCGGAGCGACCGTCGCCCGCGGCCTCCTTGATCGCGTAGTGCCGGTAGTCGGACTTGCGGGGCAGGCCGTCCTCGAAGACGACGAGGGAGGCCACCACGTCGGTGCCCTGCACGTGGCTGATGTCGACGCATTCGATGCGCAGGGGCGCCGAGTCCAGGTCGAGGGCCTCCTGGATGCCCTGCAGGGCCGCCGACCGCGACGTGAAGTCGCCGGCGCGGCGCAGCTTGTGCTGTTGCAGCGCCTCCATCGCGTTGCGCTGCACGGTCTCGGCGAGAGCCTTCTTGTCGCCGCGCTGCGGCACGCGGAGGCGGACCGCGGATCCGCGGAGACCG
>NZ_LTCZ01000072.1:0-13913 GCF_001583455.1 Rhodococcus sp. LB1
GCCCAGGTGGCGATGGCGTCACGATCCTTCAGCAGGTCGTCGGAGTTCTTGGGCGCCCGGAAGAACGGCATCGTCACACCCCCGCTGCCGGTGTCCGTCGGTGTGGTCAGGGTGTCGACGTGCTCACCGGTGTGCATCGCGTCGTAGAGGCGGGCGGTCATCCGGATCGGGTTACGGAACGCCGGATGCGTGGTGACATCCTTGACACGCTCGCCGTGCAGGTAGATCTCGCGGTCGTCGCGCAGCGACTCGATGTACTCGTCACCGGTCATCGGACGGGTGGCGAAGTTCGCGGTCCGGTTCGCTTCACAGTCGGCGGCGACATTGACCTTCGTGCGGTCGACGGCGCTCTCGGGGGCAGCTTCGGTGGTGGTCATGGTGTTCCTTTCGGTCAGGATTACGAGGCAGCCTGGGCGAGCTGCAGGTGGAGCGGAGTGAACGACGCGGCGGCGTCGAACCATCCGCTGTGGGGGTCGTCGAGGCAGCCGTTCCACGCCGTGGTGCCCGAGGTGGCACCGAGATCGTGGAAGGTGCTGCGGTAGAACAGCAGTGGGTCCTTTGTCGCGTCGACGGAGGCGTCGACGATCTCGCCGATGAAGATGATGTGGTCGCCGCCGTCGTAGGACGCCCAGGGTGAGCACGTGAGCGTGGCCGCGTTGCCGGACAGTGCGGGAGCGATGCCCGCGGAGTCCCACGCCGGTTCCGTCCGTTGCGGTTTGCCGGCAAAGTGCATGGCCGTGTCGAGCTGATCGGCGGCCAGAATGTTCACCGCGAACGGCGCATCGCCGAGGTAGCTGCATGCCTTCGACTTCCGGGTCAACGTCACCTGGCACAGCCGCGGCTCGATCGAGACGGCGGTGAAGGCGGTGACGGTCGCGCCGTGCGGCTCGCCGGCGGCATTGGCGCACGTGATCACGGTGACGCCACTGGCGAACTGGCCGAAAATGTTACGCAGAGTGCGCTGGTCCATTTCTCCTGACCGCCTTTCTGCACGATTCGTGCGGTAACCCCCGCGAATGGGGACCAGCACAACGTATGACGGGCATCACAGTCCGTCGATCCGCATTGCGAAGGCGCGATCCGGAACGCGAAACGGGTTCGCCGGACGGGGGTCGCCGGCACTTGCAGTGACGTGAGTCACAGGCGATGCTAAGGTCGGGAGTTGCCCATGCGCGGTCGTGGCGCGAGGTGAGAGGTCGGACGTACGCATGCGAGGACAGCTGGAAGGTCCCGGTTTCACCGACTGGGACGAGGTTCACGAGGTGGTCGCGGACGCGTACTTCCCTCACGAGCTGCGTCCGCTGTCGCGGGACACCGCGGCGCGGTCTTCGCTGGAGTCCTCGCAGATGGGCGCGTCCAGGCTCGCCCGGATCGGTTTCGGCGCGCCCGTGTCGATCGAGTCCGACCATCCCGGTGCGTACGGCATCAACATCCCCCTGGCCGGCCGCATCGTCTCCGTTACCGGCGGCACGGAAGTGACCTCGACGCCGGGTCTGGCCACCATCTGCCCGCCCGACACCCGCACCGTCATCACCAACTGGAGCAGTTCCTGCGAGATCATCGGATTCAAGGTGGACCGGGATTACCTGCAGCGCGAAATGGACCGCGTGCTCGCACGGCCCGGGCAGGAGTTGCCGCGGCAACTCGACCTGCGCACCGGAGCCGGCGCCGAGTGGCTGAGGTTCGTCCGTTCCGTCGCCGACCAGGCATTGCGCGAGAGCGTTCTCCTGCACAGCGATCAGGTGTCGCAACAACTGTGCGGAGCATTGACCACCGCGCTCGTGCTCACCGCGATGCCGGACGACGACGCAGGTGCGGCGGGAATCCGGCCGCGCATCGTCAAGCGAGTCATCGACGCGATCCAGCAGGACCCGGCCCGCCCGTGGAGCGCGGGGGAGATGGCCGAACTCGTCGGCGTGAGCGTCCGGCGCATGCAGCAGGGGTTCCGCGAATACGTGGGCATGACGCCGATGGAGTACCTCGTCGACGTGCGCCTCGAGCGTGTTCACGCCGACCTCACCGGAATCGGCGCCTGCGCAACCGTTTCCGAAGTCGCGACACGCTGGGGAATCATGCACACCGGCAGATTCGCCGCCGCCTACCGTCGCAAGTACGGCGTGACGCCGTCCGAGTCACTCCGCGATCGCGGGCTCTGATCGGTCCGGTGGGGAGGCGAGTTTCGCGTCCGAAACTTGTCGGACCCCCGCGGTAGTATTCGTACATGAGTTCGACTGGGGGGTCGGTGGGTAGCCGGGTGGCGGAGCATCTGTCGATGCTCGCTGCCGCGGTGGACGGGTTGCTCGATGCGGGGCTGGCCGAGTTGTCGGACTCTGATCTCGTCGAGGTGATGCGTGGGGTGGAGCAGTGCCTTCGACGCGCGGAGGCGGTCTCACACCGATTGGTCGTGGAGAGCGTGGAACGTTCGGTCCCGGCGAGTCTGGGGTATTCGTCGCCGAGGAAGCTCCTGATCGACGTGCTCCGGATCTCGGGCGCGGACGCGTCCGCCCGCGTCACCGCCGCCCGCGAGCTGGGTGGATTGGCACACTCTCGCTGGCGTTCCGATGCCACCGGTGTCGCCGGAAACCGCTGCGGCACAGAGCGACGGTGACATCGGCACGGATCATGTGCGGGCGATTGCGAAGGTGATGCGCAAGATTCCCCACGCCGTCGACAACGACGCGGTCGCCGACGCCGAGACCGTGCTCGCGAACTTGGCGAGAAGCGGAACCCCGGAGGATGTGGAGCAGGCCGGGCACCGGTTGCTGGCATACCTGAATCCGGACGGGAACCTCGGCGACGACCGCGACCGGAAACGCCGACGGGGCATCTCGATCGGTCGGCAGGACACCGAGCTGATGTCGAGAATCTCCGGTGAACTCGATCCCGTAGCGCGGGCGATGCTCGATCCGATCCTCGCCAAATGGGCGCGGCCCGGAATGAACAATCCGGACGATCCCGACTCGCCGGCCGGCGACGGCGAAGACCCCTCGATCGATCGTGACCTGTTGGCGGCGGCGGCCGCCCGCGATACCCGCACCGCAGCGCAGCGCAATCACGATGCGTTCAGCGCAGTGTTCCGGGCGCTGCTCGAGTCGGGGGTGCTCGGCCGGCACCGGGGTCTACCTGCCACGGTGATCGTCACGATGACGCTCGAGCAGTTGGAGCAGGCAGTCGGGGGCTTGGCCACGACCGCCACCGGTGGGTTGCTCCCGATCGCGGACGCATTAGCACTGGCCGAGGAGGCGCATCCGGTGCTCGCGCTATTCGACCATGCGGGTCGTCCACTGCACCTTGGTCGGCGGCGTCGTCTGGCCAATGCCGACCAACGGCTCGCGCTGATCGCCGCGGATGGGGGTTGCACCCGCCCGGGTTGCTCGGCACCGGCGAGTCTGTGTGCGGTGCACCATGTCACGGACTGGCACAAGGGTGGTCACACCGACATCGAGGGTCTCGCCCTGGTCTGCGACGCCTGCCACGCTCAGGTCAACGACGGTCCGGCCGGATGGGCGACGAGGTCCACGCCCCACCATTCCGCATACGCGGGCCGGACCGAATGGATCCCGCCACCACACATCGACCCCACCCGAAGACCGCGAATCAATCACCGTCATCACCCCGGTGAGTTGATCGACCATGCGCGGCGGTAACTCACCCACAGTCCACCAGCAGGTGCCGCGGACCTCGCAGCACCGGGTTGGGCCGGTAGGGCGGCGGGTCCTCGACGAGGCGCGGATTGGGGAGGCGGCGGATGAGCTCGGCAAGAGCCATCTGCCCCTCGAGGCGGGCGAGGGGAGCGCCGAAGCAACTGTGGATGCCGCTGCCCAGACCCACGTGCTGGTTGTCCGTGCGGTCGGGGACGAACTTGTCGGCGTCGACGAAGCGTTCGGGATCACGATTGGCCGATGCCAATGCCAGTACGAGCGGCGAACCCTTCGGGACGGTGACACCGTCGATTTCGATGTCCACGATCGGCGTCCGCTGGCCCAGGAGATGCACGGGCGGTTCGAAGCGGAGCAGTTCCTCCACAGCCTGCGGCATCAACTCCGGTTCGGCGCGAAGACGTTCGAGAACATCGGGATTGCGCAGGAAGGTCAGCATGCCGTTGGTGATGAGGTTGACGGTGGTCTCGTGTCCGGCGATGAACAGCAGGATGGAATTGGTGACCAACTCGACGGTGTTCAGCTGACCGTCGGGGCCCGAATCGTTGGCCAGCCCCGACAACATGTCGTCGCCGGGATCGCGGCGACGGTCCTCGATGAGACCTGCCATGAACATGGCCATCTCCATCTGGGCCTTCTGCGCCACTTTCACCTGCTCGTTGTCGGCGCTGGTGCGCCGCGGGTCGATGGCTGCCACCAACGCGTCGGCCCAGGCGTGGAACCTGGGTTCCTCCTCGTGGGGTACCCCGAGCAGTCGGCAGATCACGGTGACGGGGAAGGGGTAGGCGAAGTCGTCGACGATGTCGATGCGCTCCTTACCGTCCAGACCGTCGACCAGTTTCGTGACGAGTGTGGCGAGTTCGCCACGCATGGAGTCGATTCGGTCGGGGCTGTGCGGCGGACCGAACTGTCGCGTCGTCAGTCTGCGCAACCGATCGTGCTCGGGCGGATCGAGTTTGAGGAACGACTCCGGCCCGTCGCCGGCACGATCCGCGCCGGGAAGTCCCGGACCACGGTTGTGCAGATCGGAACTGATCCTCGGGTCGTGCAGGAGCGCCATGACGTCGTAGTATCGTCCGACGAGGTAGGAGCCGTTGTCCTGCGGCGCCACCCGGGTCTCACGAAGTTCCTCGTACAGCGGATACGGATTCGGCCGGCTCGCCTGGTCGGTGATCCGCTGGAACAGCTGCGCACGCGACATGGACACTCTCCCTGTTACTTCGGTAGCGAGACGAACTCGACGCGACGTTCGGTGGGCAGATGGCCGGTCACCGCGACGGTGGGTCCGTGGCTGAGAACGGCCGGGTCCGGCAACTCCGACGCACGCACCTCGAACGGCTCCGCCCGGTCCATGACGTCGAAGTCCGGGGGGAACGCGGCCGCCGACTCGATCAGTCCCCGGTAGAAGTCGAGCCACTTACCCTGATTGAACGCCACAGCGGCCGTGACGCGTCCGCGGAAGCCGTACGCCGCCACGAATCGCCGGTCGGCGACGGAACCCTGCGTGATCACCACCTGATCGGAGTAGGTGGGGATACCCACGGACTTGATGTTGACGCCGAACTGGCTGGACCAGAACGCCGGAATCTCCAGGTGCGGCCGCCGGCGGAGACCGTCGTGGATCATGTTGTGCGCTGCCACCTCGGCCTGACCGATCGCGTTACCCCAGTGCTCCAGTGCCAGCAGCTGGTAGTCGTAGAGCGGATGCGGTTGCCGCGCAACGTCACCGGCGACGAACACGTTGTCGGTGACGATGCCGTTGATGTCGAACGCCCGGCAACCGGCGTCGCACGTGACTCCCCGGGGCCCGGCGGCGAGACCGGAGCCGAACAGCCAGTCGGTGTTGCGGATGCTGCCCTGCGCGACGATCGCCACGTCGACGTCGAGTGTGGTCCCGTCCGACAGATGCGCACGGCGCAGTTGCCCGTTGCCGTCCCCGTCGAGCCCGGTCACCGTGACGCCGGTGCGCAGGTCGACGCCGTGGTCGCGTTGCATGTCGGCCGCGACCGCCGCCACCACTCCGCCGAGCGCGCCGACCAGCGGTGCCGGGCCGCGTTCGGTGACCGTCACGGACAACCCGCGCTCCCGGCACACCGACGCGATCTCCGAGCCGGTGAATCCGGCCCCGATCACCAGGACATGACGTGGTCCGGCGGACAGTCGCTCGTTCAGCCGGCGTGAATCGTCGCAGGTTCGGATGGTGAAGACGCCGTCGAGTGCGGCCTCGGACGAGTTCGACCACGGCCTGGCGCGGACGCCGGTCGCGATCAGCACCTTGTCGAACTCGACGGTGTCGCCGTCGCTGAGAACCACCCGGTTGTGCTCCAGATCGAGACTGGTGGCCCGCACGCCGAGCCGCCACTGCGCGTCGAGGTCCGGGCGGAAGGGCAGCGCCGCGTGGTCGGGCGGCATGATTCCGAGGAGCACGGCCTTCGACAGCGGGGGCCTGTCGTACGGCTCGTAGGGTTCGTCGCCGATCAGGGTGAGGGAACCGTCGAAGCCCTGCCCCCGCAGTGCCTCCGCGGCGCGCAGGCCCGCGAGCGACGCTCCGACGATGACGATCCGCACGTCACTGCCCATCGTGTCGGTCGGGGATGTCCGTGGTGATGGCGTGCACCGGGCACGCGGCGGCGGCTTGCGCCACGTGGTCGCGTTCGTCGTCGGTGGGGCCCGCGTCGTAGAGAAGAGCCTCTTCTCCGTGCAGGGTGAAGACGCCGGGTGCGAGGAATACGCACTGCGCGTAACCCTGGCACCGATTGAGGTCGACGACGAGTTTCACGTCAATCATCCCGATTCTGAACAGTTCTGGTCACACGGGTCCACAGGGACTGCGCGGCGCACGGCCGTCCGATCGCGTCGGGCGGAGACCTCCACCCGGAAACCAGTATTCCGGAATGGCCGAACTGTTCGGTTTCGATCCGCTGTTCTGGAGCCATTCAGAAATGTGGCGCCGCCCGGACCTACCGACGGGTAGTACCCTGAAGTAGTAACGAGAGTTACAAGTATCTTGCCCGGAGTTCGTATCCTGCTGGCGAGAAACAACTTTCGGACACGGTCTCGATTCGGCAACGCGGACGCCCGGATCGTGATGTGATGTGGTCACAAGAGACCGGCAACGCCCAGTGGCGACACCTCAGAGGCGGAAGATTGACGATCGAAGCTCACCGCGACACCCGCGCGACACGGCACCTGTCCGCTTTGGACGCTGCAGTACAGATCCTGACCACCGCGCGCGGAAGCTCGTACAGCGCGGACCAGGCCTTCGACGAACTACTCGATTCCTCCATGCGGCATCAGGTCGATGTCGGGGATCTGGCGGAAGCCCTCGCCGACCTCGCCGACGGCGTGCACCCCGCCGCAGACGACCATCGACGGGCACGGGACGTGGCCACCCGGGAATGGGGAGCCCTCCTGGCCGGCGACACGGGCTAGCCGGCGCAGTCGATACAGGTTTGCGCGGCAGGTAGCGCGTCGAGTCGCACATCGGCGATCGGCAGGCCGCACCGAACGCAGAGACCGTACGTCCCATTGTCGAGTCGCTGCTGCGCCGCCGCCAGATCCTCGACCTCACGCCGCGCGTCGGCCAGCAGCGCCGACACCTGGGCTCGTTCGAACGCGATGGTCGAGCCCTCGGGGTCGTGTTCGTCGTCGTCCGTGGTGAATTCCGAACCCTCCACGATCGCGGTGAAACGGCCGGTCAGCGATGCGATGCGGCGCTCGGCGTCGGCGCGCTCCTCGGCGATTCGGGCGCGGTGTTCCGGGACGGTCATGTCTGAGTCAACGTCGGTGACGGGCCGGTGCTTCCCCCGGTAATCCGCTCGATCGATCCGGGACTTTCTGTCAGGCTTCCCGGCATGGCACGCACATTCGAGGAGTTGGTGGCCGAGGCGGAATCCGTGTCGGTGGACGGCTGGGATTTCTCCTGGCTGGACGGCCGGGCCACCGAACAGCGGCCGTCGTGGGGTTATCAGCGCCTGATGGGTGAACGGCTCGCGCGCGCGAATGCCGCTCTGGACATCCAGACCGGGGGCGGGGAGGTCCTCGCCGGTGCGGCGAAGATGCCTCCTGTGATGGTGGCGATGGAATCGTGGCCGCCCAACGTCGCGAAGGCCACGGCGCTGCTGCACCCGCTCGGTGCGGTGGTGGTGGCGGACCCGGACGAGCCGCCGCTGCCCTTCGCCGACGGCGCCTTCGACCTGGTGACGAGCAGGCACCCCGCCACGGTGTGGTGGGACGAGATCGCCCGCGTCCTGGAACCCGGAGGCACGTACTTCTCGCAGCACGTCGGGCATGCGAGTGTTTTCGAACTCGTCGAGTACTTCCTGGGGCCGCAACCCGGGAAGGTGCGGCGTGGCCGCCACTACGAGGACGAGAGTGCGGACGCTCAGGCCGCCGGTCTCGACGTCGTCGATCTCCGCTTCGAATCCCTGCGGATCGAGTTCTTCGACATCGGTGCCGTCATCTACTTCCTGCGCAAAGTGATCTGGATGGTGCCCGGCTTCACCGTCCAGCAGTACCTCGAGCGGCTGCGGGAGCTCCATGAGCTGATCGAGGCGGAGGGCCCGTTCGTGGCGCACTCGACCCGCTTCCTCATCGAGGCTCGCACACGCGGCTGACTCAGCCCATCGACTTCGACCCGTCGAGAGCTTCCCTGATGATGTCGGCGTGCCCGGCGTGCTGCGCAGTCTCGCCGATGATGTGGAGGAGGACACGGCGGGCGGACCAGCGTGATCCCGGTTCGAACCACGGCGCTCTCGGCAGCGGATGCGAGATGTCGAGGTCGGGCAGCGAGGCCACGATCTCGTCGGTCCGGTGCGCCACCTTCGCGTACCGGTCGAGGACGTCGGCCAGCGTCTCGTCCTCGCGGAGTGTGAACTCCTTCTCGCGATTGTCGGTGCCGGTGCCGTCCGCGGGACCGCCGCGCACGGCATCGGTGCCGCGCACAATGAAGTCGGCCCACACCCGTTCGACGTCCGACACGTGTTTGACGAGTCCGCCCAGACACAGATCGCTCGCCGTCGTGCGTTGGGCCGCCTGCTCGTCGGTGAGGTCCCGGACGGAGTAGCGGAGGAAGTAGCGGTGTTTCGCCAGCGACTCCAGCAAGTCGGCACGCTCGCCGGTAGTCGACGTTTTCGCGGTAGAGGTCACGGTGATCACCTGCTCCAGCCGGTCCGATGGTGGCGCATTCGACCGTAGTGGTCAGCCGCCGTGCGCGGTGACATAACCGGTTGCGCGGCCGTGGGTGTCGAGTTCCCACCCCATCCGCTTCCGCGACCGGAGCGTTACCGACGAGTCGATGATCTCGAGGCTGGGGGCTCGACTTTCCAGCCACTCCTGAACCCGCAACAGGTCGGGCAGCGAAGGCACCCACATGCTGACGAGGAAGTTCGCGGGTCCGGTGAGCGACATGCACAACCTCAGTTCGGGCCGGGTGTTGACGATCTCCACGACTTCCCGGTGTGCGCGCACGGGCAGGCGGCACCACCAGGTGACGGTGATGGGCCACCGCGTCGCGTCCTGGGCCACGTCGCAGCGCAGCACCACCGCACGGGAGCGCAGCAAGCCCGCGAGCTGCCTGCGAACCGACGATGCCGGCCGGTCGATGACCGAGGCGATCTCGCGCGCGGACGCCCGGCCGTTCCGGGTGAGTTCGCGGACGAGAGCGCGGGCGACCTCGTCCGTCAGGCTTTCCGGCCGAGCCGATCCGGACTGCGGAGAGGTGTTCTCCAGTGCGGCGATCGCGGCGGACTGTGCCGTATCCAGGGAATCGAGGCGCCAGCGACTGCCCTCGGCGTGGAGTGCGGTGCACGTGTGGGTCCGGGTCGAATTGACGCTCGGGTGGCCGGGCAGTTCCTCGAGCACCAGGTCCGACAACTCGTGCAGGGATCCCGTCTGCACGGTCAGGATGAGGTCCCGCCCGCGCGCGGCATGCTCGATCGACGCCACCCGCGGGTCGCGGGTGAGGGCCTCCACCAGCGCCTTCGTGCCGCTGAGATCGCACGTCACCTCGATCATGGCGGTGAATGCACCGGCGCCCGTCATCGGCGCGGGGTACGCGGTGATCCAGGCCAGTCCCCGCTCGGTGATCGACTCCCACCGCCTCGCCAGCGTCGCGGACGTCGTCCGCAGGATCGGGGCGAGCTCGGACCACGTCGCCCGCGGACGGATCTGCAACGCGTGAATGAGCGAAAGCTCGGATTCTGTCAGCATTTCACGCATAGAACACTTTCTGAGTCAGTACAGATGATCGTTTTCGACGTTCTCGGCGGTCCGTCGTTCCGCGGATCACAGCATATGACCACTGACGCATT
Source organism: Rhodococcus sp. LB1 (assembly GCF_001583455.1). Taxonomy (NCBI): domain Bacteria; kingdom Bacillati; phylum Actinomycetota; class Actinomycetes; order Mycobacteriales; family Nocardiaceae; genus Rhodococcus; species Rhodococcus sp. LB1. Next base: position 9,971 of record NZ_LTCZ01000072.1, read on the forward strand.
CGGTCGAGAAAGTGACCACCGACATAAGGGAGAGCAATGAATCTCGTGGACGACGCCCGCGCCCTCCAGGGCGACCTCGTGCAGTTGCGTCGCGTACTGCACCGCGAACCGGAGGTCGGACTGGACCTGCCGCGCACGCAGGAACGTGTCCTCGAGGCGTTGGACGGCCTGCCGCTCGAGATCTCGACGGGAACGAACACGACATCGGTGACCGCGGTGCTCCGCGGCGGCAGGCGCCCGATCGACGCCGCGCAGACGGTGCTGCTGCGCGCCGACATGGACGGACTCCCGGTCACCGAACAGACCGGACTCGACTTCGCGGCGCAGAACGGAGCCATGCACGGATGCGGGCACGATCTGCACACCGCTGCGCTGGTCGGCGCGGCGCAACTGCTCAGCCGTCATCGCGACCAGTTGGCGGGTGACGTCGTCCTGATGTTCCAGCCCGGCGAGGAGGGGTGGGACGGCGCCAAGGTGATGGTGGACGAGGGTGTGCTCGACGCCGCCGGGCGCCGCGCCGACACCGCCTACGGCATGCACGTCTTCTCCTGCCAGAAGCCACAGGGGCGGTTCTTCTCCAAGGCGGGCACGCTGCTCGCGGCGTCGTACAAGCTGACCGTCACGGTGCGCGGGGCGGGCGGACACGGATCGTCCCCGTCGACTGCCCGGGATCCGATCACCGCGATGGCCGAGATGATCACGTCGCTGCAGACGATGGTCACTCGGACGTTCGACGTGTTCGACCCCGTCGTGGTGACGGTCGCGAACGTGCAGGCAGGGTCGCGGCACAACATCATTCCCGACGATGCGCGGTTCGAGGCGACGGTCCGGTGCTATTCGCCCGCCACGTACGAGAAGGTGCCGACGGCGCTGCGTCGAGTGCTGGAGGGGGTGGCGTCCGCGCAACGGGTCGAGGTCGACGTCACCGTGGCCCCCGAGTTCCCGATGACGATCAACGACGTGGACGAGGTCGCGTTCGGTGCCGAAGTGGTCAGCGACCTCATGGGCGAGGACCGATACGAGACGGTCACGCACCCGATGGCAGGGTCCGAGGACTTCTCCTACGTCCTGCGGGAAGTGCCCGGTGCGTTCATCGGACTGGGCGCGTGCATGCCCGGCGCCGATCCCGCTGCCGCTCCCATGAACCATTCGCCCCGAGCGCAATTCGACGACGCGGTGCTCGCCGACGCCGCCGCCATCTACGCCGGACTGGCCGCTCGACGCCTGGACAAGGCCCGTTCCGACAATGCTGCTGTGGCGGCGGGGAGCGACGCACGATGACCGAGATCGCCACCGAGAGCGGGACCGTGAACACCGTCCAGCAGAGATCCGAGCGCTGGGAGAAGGCGCGCGCGATCGTCGGTGTGGGCACGGGAAACGGGATCGAGTACTTCGACTGGACCGTCTACGCGACGTTCGCCGCGTTCTTCGCCCCGCAGTTCTTCCACACCGGCTCCGCGGTCTCCGACCTGCTCGCGTCGTTCGGTGTCTTCGCCGTCGGATTCGTCGCCAGGCCGTTCGGCGGACTGTTGTTCGGCTGGCTGTCGGATCGGCGGGGACGCAAGCTGTCGATGACGCTCGCCGTCGGACTGGCGGCGATCGGCAGTCTGGTCATCGGTCTGACCCCGACCCACCAGACGATCGGCGTCGCGGCGGCGGTGGTCCTGGTCGTGGCGCGCCTCGCGCAGGGTGTCGCGCACGGCGGCGAGTTACCGTCCGCGCAGACCTACATCGTCGAATTCGCGCCGACGGCCCGGCGTGGACTCTGGTCCAGTCTCATCTACATCTCCAACACCACCGGGGTCGTCGTCGGCACGCTTCTCGGCGCACTGCTCACGACGACGCTGAGTTCGGAGCAGATGGCCGACTGGGGTTGGCGGGTGCCGTTCCTGCTGGGCGGCGTGCTCGGACTGTTCGTGTTGTGGATGCGGTCCCGGATGAAGGAGACCGAAGTCTACGAGGAGTCGGGTGACGAGACCGCGAAGCAGTCGATGTGGCAGCTGTTCCTGGCGCACCGGCGGCAGGTGTTCCAGATCCTGTTCTTCACGGTCGGCGGCACCGTCGTCTACTACGTGTGGGCCGTGTCGGCGCCGGCGTACGCGATCGCCGTCCGGGGCATCGATCCGTCCGGCGCACTGTGGGCGGGGGTCGGCGCGAACCTCGTACTGATTGCGTCGCTGCCGTTGTGGGGTGCGTTGTCGGACCGGATCGGACGCAAGCCGGTGCTGTACATCGGCAACATCGGTATCGCTGCCCTGCTGTTTCCGCTCAACGCCATGATCGGGCACAGCGCGGTCACGCTGTTCTTCGCGATGGCGATCGCCCTGTTCGTGATGGGCGCGATCCTGTCGGTCATGCCGGCAATGATGGCCGAACTGTTCCCGACCGGGTTGCGTGCCGCCGGTGTCGGAGTGCCGTACTCGATCGGTGTGGCCGCGTTCGGCGGGACGGCCGCGTACGTCCAGACGTTCTTCGCCGACCGCGGTACGCCTGAACTCTTCGAGTGGTACGCGCTCGCGCTGGTCGCGGTCTCGATCGCCGCACTGGTCACGATCCCCGAGACCCGGGGACGGGATCTCGCGTCCCAGACGTAGCGCACGTGAGTGGCAAAGCGTGCTCCTGCACGCTTTGCCACTCACGTGCGGGGACGCTCTATCTTGAAGCGGTGAAGACACACTCGGTACGGATGGCGCGAGCCGCGACATTCGTCGCGATCGCATCGCTGACAGTGGGCGGCACCTGCCTCGCCTCCCCGGCCGCGTTCGCGAACGAGGCCGAACGCGCGCCGGGGAGCGTCGTGGAGGTCGAGCCTCTGCCCGTCGACCTCTGGATCCCCGGTGCCGCCGACGCGCAGCGAATCACCTACTGGTCGATCGGGTCCGACGGGAGCCCCGCGCTCAGCAGCGGCGCCGTGTACGTGCCGCCGGGGGAGGCGCCCGACGGAGGATGGCCGGTGGTCGCGTGGGCGCACGGCACGTCCGGTCTCGCGGACGACTGTGCGCCCTCGCTCGTCGGGCCCGCGCTCCCCGAGCGGGACTACCCGTACCTCGGACACTGGCTCGAGCAGGGATATGCCGTCGTCTCCACCGACTACGTCGGCCTCGGCACACCAGGTGTGATGCCGTACCTCGACGGAAAGGTCGAGGCGCACAGCATCGTCGACTCGGTGAAGGCCGCCCGCGCCGTCGACGAGTCCCTGTCGAACAAGTGGGTCGTGGTCGGCCAGTCGCAGGGCGGCGGCGCCGCGATCACCACCGCCCGCTACGCCACCGAGTACGGCGGCGAGACGCTCGACTACCGGGGGGCTGTGGGAACGGGTGTGCCCGCGAACATCGAGCTGACACTGCTGCCACTCGGCCCGGGGGTGCCGCCCACGGCGATCCCCGCCGGCATCACGTCGTACCTGTTCTACATCCTCGCGGGACTGCGGTCGGCGCACCCCGACATCGACCTCGACTCGTATCTCACCCCGCTCGGCGCCCACTACGTGAACGCCGCGGAGCAGCTGTGCGTCAACGACCTTCACGACGCCGCGGACGGTGTAGTGGTCGGCGACCTGTTCAGCAAGCCGCTGAACCAGATCCCGAACTTCCACGGACTGCTCGTGGACTACATGGGCGTCCCGACGAGCGGGTACGACCGTCCCCTGTTCATCGGGCAAGGCCTGACCGACATCGACGTTCCCGCGCCCTCGGCGTTCGCGCTGGTGGCCGCGCTCACCGCGAACGGGGAGCCGGTCACGTTCAAGACCTATCCCACCGACCACAGCGGCACACTCGTCGATTCGCAGGCCGACACCATCCCGTTCGTGCGGGGGCTGTTCGACTGAGTGAACACGGCACTGTCCAGATTCCGGACAGTTGCTCGCCGCGCCCACGTGCACTATGGCGTGGGTCACACCGGGTGGGTACGTTCGGGTATGAGTCGTGCACCGGTGCACGAC
>NZ_LTCZ01000073.1:0-134 GCF_001583455.1 Rhodococcus sp. LB1
AACTTCCCGGCCCGCTTGAGTCCGATGACCTCGCCTTTGGCGCTGAGTTTGCGCAGCGCATCGCTGGGGTTGGCCCAGTTCTTGTCGTAGTTGTCGGCGACCTCTTTGGCGGACAGGTGCGGGAACGACAGGAT
>NZ_LTCZ01000073.1:157-10601 GCF_001583455.1 Rhodococcus sp. LB1
CAGCATGATGTGGGTGACCCGGTCGGCGACCAGCCGCATGCTCGGCCTCTTGTACAGCTCGGCGCGCATGCGGGCGATGAATTCGTGGTCGCTCACGCCGCTGCGCTGTTGTTGCGGATCGGACTCGTAGCTCGAGCCTGCGGTCGTCTGTGCCATGTCCCCTCCTCGGTGCCCGGGCAGGTACCCTTGACCGCGCTTCTATATAGAAGTCTACCGTAGATTTGTGCTCGAGGGTAGGGCCCGCCGAACTGACCTGCACCTGGACCGCTCCCGGCAGATGCCGCTCGTGCGCGGCTGCGGGCGCCTTGCCGCGCGGCCGTGCGACAGATAGGTGACCAGGGGGAACGATGCGCCACGGTGAGAGACGAATCATCGGACGGGAGCGTCGACGAGGACATCGAGTATTGGGGCCGTCCCCCCAAACGGGGGCCGATGCCTCGCTGATCGATGTCTCGGCGATGTCAACAGGGCAACGCCCGCATGAACCGCCGAGTGACGGCTGGGTGCCCTGCCGCTGACAATCCGCGGGCCCGGATTCTCCACAAGGACCCGGGTCCGCCAGCCAGGTCCCGGCAACACGTCGGAGCTCCCCGGCATACTCACACCACCACAACCCATCACACACCGAGAGACGGCATCGCCATGATCAGTTGGACCCTCACCGCCGCCGCCGAAGGTGACACGACCACCCAGACCGGTGCCGCCCTCGACCTCCGCACCGCAGCCACCGAACTCATCGACGCCACCAGAGCCTCCATCATCGAGTCCGCCGCCGCACACCGGCCCGTCTACACGCTTACCCTCGACGGCGATTGGCTCAGCTCGATCGCCACCGGCGACACCCCCACCGGCGCACCCGACCGCGACCTCGTCCTCGACCGACTCGCCGATATCGAAAACGAACTCGTCGGCCGAGAACGCGTCACCGACCCGAACTAACCGGCGCCACGAGCCGTACAGGCGCGGGCGCGGCCGCACGGCGGTGACGGACTCGGGCGCGCGACGGCAATCCGGTCGACGAGGACATGGTGGCTCACCCACCTGACCACCGTTGACGTCGCCACAGCCGTCGGCGGTGGTGTCCGGGAACCTTCCGATTGTGTTCGTGTGTGTTTCTATTGCGTGGCAGGCCGGAGGGTGCCCGCGGTGCGGCACTCCCGCAGCGGCTGGGATGAGGGCGTCTAGGCGGTGTGCCTTGCCTTGGGATGGTGCGCGTTTGGCGTAGTGCCCACGCGACATCGCCACGGATTCGCGGACGCGGCGTCCGGGTGTGGCGGCCTGCCGAGATTCCTCCAGCGGCGACTCTCCTACAGCGATTTCGCGATGATGCCCTTCATCACCTCGTTGGCGCCGGCGTAGATCCGCTGCACGCGGGCGTCCTCATACATCCGCGCGATCAGGTACTCGCGCATGTATCCGTAACCGCCGTGCAACTGCACGCAACGGTCGATCACCTCGCACTGCTTGTCGGTTAGCCAGTACTTGACCATGGCTGCCTCGGCGGCATCGAGTTCACCGCGCAGGTGCGCCTGGATGCAGTGGTCGAGGAATACCTCGCAGGTGCGGGCGATGGTCTGACACTCTGTTAGCTCGAAGGCGGTGTTCTGGAACTCGAACAGGCTGTGTCCGAACGCCTCACGGTTCTTTGTGTAGGAGACCGTCTCGTCGACGGCACGACGCATCGCGCCCGATGCCTGCGCCCCAATGATCAGTCGCTCCTGCACCAGCTGCGCCATCAACTGACCACAGCCCTGCCCCTCCAGGTCGCCGAGCGGGTTCGACATCGGCACTCGCACATCGGTGAACGAAAGTTCGGAGGTATCGGCGCCGTGCTGGCCGACCTTATCGAGAACCCGACCGACCACGAAGCCGTGCTGATCGCGCAGGTCGACGATCAGCATGGATACGCCCTTGGCGCCGGCCTTCGGGTCCGTCTTGACGGCCATCACGATGACGTCGGCGGACGCACCGTTGGTGATAAATGTCTTCGACCCGTTGATGATGTAGTCGTCACCGTCCCGGATCGCGGTGGTCTTGATCGCCTTGAGGTCGGATCGGATGATCGCCCGTGAGCATCACTATTCGCCGGATACCGTCGGCCCTCAGCCGTGACAACACCTCGAGTGCCTCCGGGACGAACCTCTCGCGGAGGCTGATCAGCCCGACTAACAGGCGACTGGGCGGGTCGAGCAGCGGCGCCCGGCGCAGACCGTACCGGCGGACACCGAGCAGGATCAGGGCGGCGCCACCGATGGCCATCCGCACGATGTCGGCGTTTCCCGACGTCGGCCGATCGCGGGGACCGGTCCGGGACCCGCGATCGCGGGGTCTCCTCGCCGGCCGAAATCGCATCGAGCAGCTCGGCGCGGTCGAGCCGCCGGGGCGATTACCACACCACCACCGAAGCGGTCCGCGGGTAGTCGTGCACCGCCCGCACCCCGGAAATCTTGGCGACGGCATCCTCGATCGCCACCGCGCCATCGCGTGTCCGGAGATATTTGGAGCGGCCCGCGCAACCGAGGATCGCAGCGAGCTGCTCGCCTTCCTGCCGCTCGGGCCCACAGCGACTCAGCGGTGTTACCGGATCGTGCAGGTACCGCCGGAAAGCGTCGAAATCGCACTTACTGGTCGGTAATTCGGATGCGGGAAGTGGCGCGATGGCATGGACCATAGACCCTGGACTTCCATGCTCCGGCTCACGAGAATCACTGAAGTGCCGCCCGTCACGACTATGTGCCGGTGACCGTGTAGTTCGTGTCCGCTGATACCCGTCGTTGGCGGGGGCTGCGCTTGGCTGCACCACAAACCCCTGCTTGGAGCCGCGACTCCCGGCCAACGTCGCCAGCCACGAATCGAGCTCCCGATCGTGTCCTGCTCATTCCTGCGCGTCGACACCGCGCCCTTCGCCTCTCGGGTCAGGGTGCAGACCCATCGGCACCCGTCCAATACCGGTACCGATACCGATACCGCATAGGTCGATGCATTCTAAGTGTTGGACGCGCATCACATCATGCTCGTACTGTGATTTCAGTCGCATCACCACGATTCAGGAGAACTTCTTGACCACCTTTGCCCCGGGCGAGCTCGCTGGACACCTTGGCTCCGGATTGCTGTCGTTCCCGGTTTCCCACTTCACCGAGAATCTCGCCATCGACGAGTCTGCATACCGGGAGAACATCTCTCGGCTGACCAGCTACGAGGTCGCCGGGATCTTCGCCGCCGGCGGCACCGGCGAGTTCTTCTCTCTCACCGGCGGTGAGATCAGCACGCTGGTACGGGCCGCGGTCGCCAGCGCACCGGAGAACACCCCGGTTCTCGCTCCGGCCGGCCTCGGCACAATGCAGGCGATCGATATGGTCCAGGATGCCCAGTCCGGCGGCGCCGACGGCATCCTGCTGTTCCCGCCCTATCTCACCGAAGCATCGGGCGATGGCTTGCGCGAGTACGTCCAAGCGGTCTGCCGGAACACTGAACTTGGCGTGGTGGTCTACAACCGGGCCAATGCGATCTACCCCGCCGACGTGTTGGCTGAAATTGCCGAGGCCTGCCCCAACTTCATCGGATTCAAGGACGGCGTGGGTGACCTGGAGGCCATCACCCGTATCCACGGTCTGCTCGGTGATCGGCTGGTCTACATCGGCGGCCTGCCGACCGCGGAACTGTTCGCACTGCCTTACCTGGAGCTGGGGGTCACCACCTACAGTTCGGCCATTTTCAACTTCCTTCCCGACTTCGCGCTGGCTTTTTACCGCGCCGTCCGCGCAAGGGACACCGTGACGGTGCGCCGTCTGCTGAACGACGTGGTCCTGCCCTACGCGGCAATCCGCGACCGCAAGCCCGGCTACGCGGTGAGCATCGTGAAGGCGGGTATGCGCCTCACCGGACATTCGGCGGGACCCGTTCGGCCGCCGCTGACCGAGCTCGATGAGACCGAGGTGGCCTTGCTGTCCGACGTCGTCAATGCTGCAAACCAGCTCACTCCGGCGCTGGCCACAGCAGGTTCGTGAGGGAATCACCGATGATTGCCCATGGTGTCGACAGCCGTGTTGCCGTCGCCGCGCATATACCGACCGGCGCAATGGTCATCGGCAACACACCCGTGGACGGTGCTGCGATCGAGCGGCTCCTCCGCCGGGTCGCCCACCAGGACCTGCTGCCTTCGACCCGGCGGACTCGACCCTCCGCCGGTATCCGGCGGAGGGTTGACGGACGTCAGACCCACCCCAGACCCATTGGTAAGGATGAACGGCCATGACCGCATCAAAAATCCAGACCAGCGCGAGCATTATCGAACCACCGGTAGCCGGCGAACCGACGGGCATCCCTGCTCGCCGCAGACCGCGAATACGGCGAGACTCGCTGATGACCGGCGTCAAAGCCGCCGTGGGCATCGTCGGGCTGTTGGGCCTCTGGCAGCTCGCGGTCGTCGTCACCGACCCGCCCGAATTCATTCTGGTCGGCCCGCTCTCGGCGTTCCAAGAGTTGTTCATCCGACCGAACTACTTCGTCACCAATGCGTGGGTCACCATCGGTGAAGCGCTTGCCGGATTCGTTGGCGGCGTTCTGCTGGGTGTCCTGTGCGGTGCACTTCTGCATTACTCGCCCACCGTGCGCACCTTTCTCTATCCAGCGCTGGTCGCCGTCGACACCGTACCCAAAGTCGCACTGGCACCGCTGTTCATCGTGTGGTTCGGCTTCGGGTTCGAGTCCAAGGCGTTCGTTGCCATGGCCATTGCATTTTTCCCGCTGGTCATCAATACCTTCGATGGCCTCAGTTCCGTCCCGCATGAGCTCAAAGAGCTGGCCCGGATCAACAAGGCCTCCACCTGGAAGCGGCTGACGAAGATCGAGTTCATCTATGCGCTTCCCTCGATTTTCTCCGGCTCGAAGATTGCGATCTCCTTGGCGGTCGGTGGCGCCGTCGTCGGTGAATTCATCGCCGGTTCGAAGGGTCTTGGTTATGTGATCATGCTCGCCAACAGCCAGGTGGATCTGGCGTCGATGTTCGCCGCGTTCTTCGTCCTCGCCGCGATCGCGCTGGTCTTGTTTTTCATCGTCGACTTCACCGGCAAGAAGCTCATGCCATGGAAGTCGTATACGAAATGACCAACAAGCTTGGAGACCACCATGAGTAGAACACGCACGTGGCGCTCAGTAATCGTCGCGGCGATGCTGTTGCCGTTTGCCACGGCCTGCGGCACAGGAAGTTCGGAGAATGCGATGTCGGTCATGGTCGACGTCGGCTACCTCCCCAAACACGCACCCTTCTTCGCCGCCGTCGATCGCGGATTCTTCGGGGAGGAGGGTCTCGATGTCACCATCATGCCCGGCTCCGGCTCCGGCAATACCGTCGCTGCGGTGGACACCGGAAAGGTGGACGTGGGCTGGGCCGACTTCGGTGTCACCGTTCTCAATCAGGGTCGCGGCGCCCAGGTCACGCAGGTCAACCTGTTACAGGCCCGATCGGCCTATGCGGTGGTCGCGATGTCCGACGGAAACATCCACGACTGGGATGACCTCAAAGGCAAAACCGTCGCCACCGAAGGTGCCGGCGCTATGACCTCCATGTGGCCCTTGGCCCTGAGCCGGCTAGGGCTTGCCGAGCAGGACGTCAATGTCGTTCACGCCACCAGCAGCGCCAAGATCCCAGGTCTGCTCTCGAAGCAGTGGGATGCCAACCTGGCGCTATCGGTGTCGGATGCTCCCGCGATCGACGCGCTCGGCAAGGTGCCGGTGGTGCTGAAGTGGTCCGATATCGGCATCGACCTGTACGGCAACGGCCTCATCGTTTCCAACGAACAGCTGAGGAGCAATCCCGACCGGGTCAAGCGATTCAACCGGGCGATGCAACGTGCCTACCTGTGGTCGTGTGAGCACCCGGAGGAAGCCGCTGACTCCTTCCACAAAGAGGTCCAAGGATATGAGACCCGCACCGTGGTGCTCGCACTGGACGAACAGTGCGCTCTCAACCAGCAAGTCGGTGAAGAGGATGTGCCCTTCGGCCGCATGACCGATGCCGGGGTACAGCAGATGATCGACGTCTCGCGCGAGTTCCTCGGCCTCGACCCGAATACGACGCTCAATCCCGCTCAGGTCTACAGCAACGACTACCTCGACCCCGTTTCCAGTGACGACATCGCCGTACCGTGACCGCCTCTTCCCTCCGGAGCCAGTAATGAACAGCCACACCGCAATCAGTGTCAACAACGTCGGGGTCTCGTTCCGGTCCCGTGACGGCGACACCAACACCGTCCTGCAGGGCGTGGACTTCGACGTCGAGCACGGCCAGTTCGTGTCGATCGTCGGCCAGTCCGGCAGCGGTAAGACGACGCTCCTGAAGACGATTTCGGGACTGCAGCCCGCCACCGCGGGCGAAGTGCTCATCAAGGGCGCACCCATCGCCGCGGGGGTGACGGAGATCGGCATGGTGTTCCAAAGCCCGGTCCTTCTGCCCTGGCGCAACAACCTGGCCAATGTGCTACTGCCTCTAGAATTTCGCGGCACCCGCGACGCGAACGCCAAAGCCAAAGCCAAGCAACTGCTGGCGATGGTCGGGCTCGAGGGCAAGGCCAAGCGGTATTCCTACGAACTCTCCGGCGGCATGCAGCAACGTGTCGCCATCTGCCGGGCCCTGGTGTCCAACCCGGAATTGTTGCTCATGGATGAACCGTTCGGGGCCCTCGATGCCATGACCCGCGACAGCATGAACTTCGAGATCCAGCGGATCTGGCGGCAAGCCGGATGCAGCGTCCTCTTCGTCACGCACAGCATCTCCGAAGCTGTCTGGCTCGGGGACCGGGTCGTCGTGGTCGGCGGCCGTCCCGGACACATCGTCGCCGACATCACCATCGACCTGCCCCGTCCGCGGGACAAAGAGCATCGCTACTCCACAGAGTTCGCCGACTATGTCAGCGAAGTCGAATCACACATCGGAGTCACAGCCGGAATCAGCTGACCGTCCACTCCGACCACCTCACCTCACGACAGGAACGTCCATGCTGCATCTGTCCGCAGACCCCACAGCCCTGGCCACCCAATTCGATCTCCATCCGCAACGAAGCCTGCTGTTCTCCGCTATCCGGCTGGACTCCCATCCGCTGGTGTTGCCGCTGATTGCCACGCGTGACGGGGACGAGCCCACTCTGCTGGTTCGCCAACAGGAACAGGGCAATGTGCTCTCCGCCGGAGTCCCGCGAGAGCGCATCCGCTTTTACGCCCCGTGGGTGACCATCGATCCGCGCCCCGTCTCCGGTGTTCACACCGCCGCATCGTTGACCGCCCTGGTATCCGAGCTCGCCGCTGACGACGCGGTCGTGCTGGGGGCCGATGTGGTGTACAGCCATCAGCTGGCACTCGCCGAGACCCTGGAGGTCACCACCGAATCGGTACAGCCGAGTCCGGTGCGGGTCCGCGCGCTCTCCACCGCTGAGGTTGAAGGACGGTTCGCCCAATGGCGTGAACGCGGTGCGACTACGGCGACCAAGCTGATTGCCGACGTTGCGCACCTGAAAGGCCTCGACGCACAGTTCGGTGCCGGTGACACCCGCTATCCGGGTCTGAAATCCATTACCGCGGAACGTGAGCTCGATGCCCTGGTCATCGCCGCGCCGCCGAACTTCTCCGAAGCCACTGGACGCGAACCCGGCGACGGAGCGGTCGTCATCTGGGTGCCGGGCACCGACCGGGTACTCGTTGCGGCCACCGACGCCGCTGACAAAGATCACTACGGCACCGCGGTCGGCGAGTACGCATCACTGGGCGAGGCCGTCGCCGCGCTCGTACCCGGCCGCCGAATCGGCGTCGAAGAAGAGTTCATCTCGGTCAGTGTCGCCGGCGAGCTCGCCGGTCACGGTCTGGAACTGGTGGGGACTTCCCAGGATCTCGCCCACTGGCGCGATATCCGCGACAACGAGGATCTGCCTTTCCAGGTAATCGCCGCACGAACCAGCGTGTACGCCATCGAGGAGGCGCTGGCGTGGGCCGAGCACGAAATCGACGCCGGGGTCGAGTTCACCGAGATCGACATCTACCGCCGCTATCTCGGTCACATCGAAGAGTTCCGGCGCGACAACGACATCCCGTTCGAGGTGCAGCCGTACTTCACCAACCTCCACTCGTCGAACCGGATGCTGTTCCCCGGGCCGCCGGTGGACTTCCCCATCAACAGGGAGACCACCTGCATCCAGCTCGATGCCGGAGTACGAGTCACCATCGACGGCGTCGTCGTGGCCACCTCGGATATGGCGCGGTCGCTACCACGGACCGCGGCGGCGAAAGAGGCCTATGAGCTCTTCTTCACCGTGGTCCGGGAGGGCATCATCGGTCAGTTGCGTCCCGGCGTGGTCTGCGAGGACGTTCACGAAGGGACCCTGGAGTTCCTGGCGCCACACCTGCCCCGCCTGATCGAGATCGGGATGCTCGGCGAGGAAACCGATTTCAACACGATCTACCGACGCCGCAACGTCGGGCACCTGATGGGTAAGCAGGAGTCCTTCGCCAATGAGCTGCGCCCGGGATACAAGCACGCCCTGACTATCGGGTCCTACGGTGCCGCCGAGATACCGTGGCGGTACAACGATGCCGCGATCGGCACCGAAGACCTGTGGTACATCGGCACCGACCGGACCTACATCCTCTCGCAGCGCTGAGCAGGAACAGACATGATGACCGACACCAACACCCATGATCCGCAACGCCGGCTGGCCGACAGGCAGCTAACCCTGCCCGACCTCGGCGCCCCCGCCTACGCCTACGAAGCCTGGACGAGGCACCGTGACATCTTGTACCTGTCGGGACAGATCTCCCGTGCCGCGGACGGACAAGTTCTCACCGGCCGCGCAGGCGCGGACGCCACCGTGGCCGACGCATCCGCGGCAGCGGAGACCGCAGCACTGAACCTGCTGGCCAGAATCGATCAGGCCGTCGGGCTCGGGCACGTTCGGCAGGTTCTGAAGCTGAACGTCTGGGTTGCCAGCGACGCTGATTTCACCGACCAGCCGACGGCCGCCGAGGCCGCGTCCCGACTCCTGATCGACGTCCTCGGTGATGCGGGCCGGCACGCCCGCACCGCGCTGCCGTCGCATGTGCTGCCGAAGAACGCTCTCGTTGAGCTCGACGCCACGGTCGCAGTGAACGACTAAGCAGAAAGCATCATTCGCATCGCACCGACACGTGACAGTCCTGGGCCCGATCGGAATCGGGCCCAAGACTGTCACGCGTGCCCAGCGTTCCCTTGGCTTCGTCGACGAACCCCGTCCGCATTTGCTCCGTAGGGGTTCGCATCATGGCGAGAATGAGGTCAAGACTGCAGAGGTGGACGGGGGTCTGCTGGTGTCTGCGTGTGTCGGCGCCGAATAGTCGGCTCCGATCGTCGACCAATGGGCTGGGCATTGTGACCTCGTCCTCGGACGAGGTCACATCCACGCCCAGGATCTCCCGGTAGCCTTCGGTGTTGACCCCGACCGCGACCAGGGTGTGCACGTCGCCACCCGCCCGTTCTCCCGCACCTTGGGAACGAGGGCGTCGGCGGCGACGAACGTGTACGGGCCGGCATCGAGTGGTCGGCTGCGAAACGGCTCGACCTGGGCGCCGAGGTCCTTGGCCATCACAGACTCCTGCGACTACGACAATGAGGTGATGCCGAGGGAATCGACCAGGTTCTCCATCCGCCGGGTCGACACCCCGAACAGGTAGCAGGTGGCCACCACCGAGGTCAGGGCCTTCTCCGCCCGTTTGCGACGTTCGAGCAACCAATCGGGGGGAAGTACGAGCCGGACCGCAGCTTGGGGATGGCGACATCGAGAGTGCCGGCGCGGGTGACGAAGTCGCGGTTCCGGTAACCGTTGCGGCTGTTGACGCGACTGTCGGAGCGTTCACCGAAGCCGGCGCCACACAAGCTGTCGGCCTCAGCACCCATCAGGGCGTCGATGAACATCGAGAGCAGACTGCGCAGCAGATCGGGGCTGGCGTCGGTGAGCCGATCGGTCAATTGTCACCGTGGTAGCCCTGGTAGTCGGGTTGGCGATTGACAGGAACTCAAGTCTCATTCTCGCCGCGTCCGCACTAGGGCGTGTCTCCCAATGATTTGGGGTGTTGTGCTGCAGACTCTTCGCTGTGGCAGAGGTGATGGATCGATATCAGGTGTTGACGGACAAGCAGTGGGAGTTGCTTGCGCTGCTGTTGCCCAGTTCGGATGGGCTGCGGGGGCGGAAGTTCCAGAACAGCCGGCTCGTGGTGGAGGGGATGCTCTACCGGCTGCGTACCGGAAGACGGTGTGGAAACGGCACCGACGCTACGCCGGGGATGGAACGTGGGATCGGGTACTCATAGCCCTGGCGGCGATGGCCGATGCCGGTGGCGACCTGGATTGGGCGGTGTCGGTGGATTCCACCGTGGTGCGGGTGCACCAGCACGGCGCCAACGCCGCGCGTGACACAGGGGGATC
>NZ_LTCZ01000074.1:0-16942 GCF_001583455.1 Rhodococcus sp. LB1
CGAGCTACGGGGCCGCCCCGCCCCGGCCGGTATCCCGCGAGTCGCCCTGCTCGAACCCGACGAGCTGACCGCAGACCAGAAGCTGCTGTACACCACAATCACCGATGGACCCCGGCGGACGCAGACCTCCCAGGTTCCGTTGACCGATCCCGAGGGCCGGCTGCTGGGTCCGTTCGGGCTGATGTTGCTTCACACGCGCCTCGGATCCGTTGTTCAAGCGCTCGGTGCGGCCTTGCGCTTCGACGACACCTTCACAGCCCGTGAGCGTGAGCTGGCCATCCTCACGGTCGCCGCATGTCGCGCTTCGGAATTCGAATGGCTCGCCCACGAAAACGCAGCCCGGGCCGCCGGGTTGACGAGTCGTCAACTTCAACAGGTGCTCGACGCCGAAGTTCCGGAGGGTCTGGCGCCACCCGAGGAAGCCATCGTCGCCCTGGTCCGGCGGCTGATCATCGAACGCGGCCTCAACGACGACCTCTACGCCGATGCAACGAACCTGCTCGGTCACGACCGGCTGGCTGCCCTGGTCTGGCTGGTCGGATACTACGAGATGCTGGCAGTCGCACTGGCGACCTTCAGGCCGCCCTTGCGAACCGAGGACACCCCATGACGGCCTTCTCCATCCCCGTTGATCAGGGAACAATCCGCGGCGAACAGGTGGGCGATGGCACCCCTGTTGTTCTCTTGCACGGATTCTCGCTCGACCGACGGATGTGGCGTCAGCAGCTGGAGGCTCTGGCGGCCCACCATCATGTGATCTCCTACGACCTGCGCGGATTCGGTCGGTCATCCAGTGGATGTCCCGAGAGGTCGCACCTCGATGACCTGGTCGCCGTGCTGGACGCCAGGGGCATCGGCAAGGCGCACATGATCGGTCTGTCACTCGGTGCAAACATCGCTCTCGCGGCCGCCGCATATCACCCACCGCGAGTCGATCGTCTCGTGCTCATGTCGCCTGGCTTGGCGAGCTTCGAATGGAAGGCACCCCGTCCTCCGGACGAGGTAATGGCACACGCCCACAGCCACGGCGTGGAGTCTGCCAAGGAGTTCTGGCTCACCCATCCGGTGTTTGCATCGTTGCGATCCTTCCCGGAGGCAGCGGACGCGGTCAGCCGCATGATCGCGGACTACGAAGGTCTGCAGTGGCAAGGGCGGTCTAACCCGCGGCCATTACCGGATGTCACCGAGCGGCTATCCCTGATCGAGGCTCCGACCCTGATCGTCAACGGTGCCCGTGACGTCGATGGATACAAAGACATCGGCCTGTTGCTCTCCACGCGCATCGCAACTGCACGGCGAGTCCTCATGTCCCGTAGTGGGCACATGGTCAACATGGAGGAGTGGCGGCAGGTCAACGCCGAACTGCTGCGGCACCTCGCGTAAGCACTACGCCCCAGTCGCGGATAAGTTGTCGACCCCGGGAGGTGCTGCAGCGGAGCGGGTGAGACCTCAACAACCTCCACCATGAGACCGCTGCCGAGGCCGACCTCTCTCAGGTGCTTGGAACCACCAGAAACATGGACTATGAGGCGAAGCCCGGATCGTGCCGGTGCACCTTTCTGAGCAACGCCTCGAACATCAGACGTTCCGGTCCGCGCCCAGGTGCAACGAAATCCGCCGCGACTTGGGCACTGGATCGGGCGGCAGCATCGGTGACCGATCGGAGCGGTTGGCCGGTCGATTGCGCTGCCAACTGCACCTGACAGGCTCGGTCGAGAACCCAGAGACGGTAGAACGCATGCGCGATCGACGGTCCGTGGGACAACAGACCGTGGTTACGCAGAATCAACAGGGGTTTGTCGTTCAGGGATGCCAGCATCCGAGGAATCTCCCCCTCGTTGACGGTGATCCCTTCGAACTCGTGATACCCGACGGAATTACGCAGTTGTGCTGCATAGAAGTTGTCCGGCGACAGCCCTTCGTCCAGACACGCAACGGCGGAGCCGGCGGTTGTATGGGTATGCATCACACAGTGCGCGTGAGGAACTGTTCGATGAATAGCGCCGTGAAACAAGAATCCTGCCGGATTCGCCGCATACGGACTGTCTTCCACCAAGTTGCCATCCAGATCGACCTTGATCAGTTGCGAGGCTGTGATTTCCTCGTACATCAGCCCGAAGGGGTTCATCAGGTAAGTAGGGGTCTCGCCCGGCAAGCGGAACGAAATGTGGTTGAAGATCATCTCGTCCCAGCCGAGCATCGCGAACAGGCGAAAAGTTCCTGCCAGCTCGACCCGAGCGGACCACTCCTCGGGTGAGCAACCTACGGGGGCGGGGGAGGTAAGTGTCGCAGTCATCCTCTTCCTTCGTCTCGATACATCAACCCGATTTCCAGTGGCAAAGACCCAAAGGGTCAATTCGGGGACCGCCCGAAATGCGCGTATGCGATCCCTCCGCTTGTTGCTCCGGTTCGTGGAACGAATCCCCCGTGCCACAGGGCGCTGCAACACTGTCCTGCTGGAATGAAGTTCCAGGTGTGGACGGGCGTTGCCAACTGGGTCGCCGGGTCTTCCTTTTTTGTCGCAGATGACCAATGATGGTGATCCCCGTCACTCGAACTTTGCCACGCTGTCGGACAAAAGAAAACCGGGAAAATGTGCGAGAAAAGGCAAGGAAAGGTTTGTTTTCGGGTCGACGGCCGACCCATCGAGGATCGGTCCGAGAACGAGCGGTGGGGTAGTCGCGATGGTGGCTTCAGGGTCCGAAACGGCACCGGCGACGTCGTCCGCTGCGCGATGGGCAAGGCGGGCGTCAAGGACCCGTGGAGGATGTGCGGGCAGCGCGAAAGCGGATGCCGCTCCGGTATAGGCGGACGTGGACTCATCTGGTGGCCCGTGGGCGCATCAGGGATCGCACGGGCGGTGCAGAATGGTCACGACACGACAGCGCCATTCGCCGCGGAAGGACCATTACGCTGGCGGGGGGTGGTCTGCGGAGCGAACAGCGAGGACTGCCCCGCCGGTCACCCGGGCGCGGCCGCCGCGCGGGTCATACCGGCGAGTCCGTTGAGGAGCCGGCACATCGCGGTTTCCGCCTGTTCGGGGCGGCGCGCGCAGATCTCGTCGATGACGGCGAGGTGATCGGGTAGTGCACGCCTCATCTGGTCTGGGTGCATGCCCCATTTCGACTCATGGTGCGCCACTTGTGCTCGGAGCCGGTCGAGGACCATCCCTGCGGTACGGTTCCCGCTAAGAGCACGAATCTGATTGTGCAGCCTGTGGTCCAGCCGCGAGTATGCGAAGGCATCTCTGGTTTCGGCCGCGGTGATCAGTTCCGCGCGGAGGGCAGCGAGTTCCGCAATCTCGGCGTCGGTGATGTTCTCGGTAGCCTTTGCTGCACAGAGCCCTTCGATGGCGATACATATCTCGGTGATCTCACCCGCCTCGGCCGGGGAGACGGCTCTCACCCGTGCGCCGCGGTTCTGGATCTTTTCGACGAGGCCCTCAACGGCGAGATCGTGCAAGGCAGCGCGCACTACCGAGCGGCTGGCATCGAACTCGCTGCAGAGGTCGGCCTCGATCATGCGCTGATTGGGAACAAGATCTCCGTTGACGATGGCGGTGCGGATCCGTGCGGTCACCGCATCTTGGCTGGCCCGATACACACGTGCGTCCTTCACAGCCATCGATTCATCTCCCTGCTCAATTGGTTTCACGTCGGTATGCGGGCGCAGGGCGGTGAGACGCGGGATCGCCGCGTCTCACCGCATCTCGCGCCGTGAGCAGACAGCACGACGACTACTTGTGACCATCAGGTCACGGGTATTGGCGAACCAGGATGGTGGCGATGCAGGCGGGTTTGGTGCCGCCCTCGATTTCGAAGGTCATTGACACCGTGAGTTGGATACCGCCGGCGACATCGGTGACCGAATCGAGGACGACTCCGGCGCGGACTTTGCTGCCGACGGGGACGGGTGCGGGGAAGCGGACCCGATCGCACCCGTAGTTCACGCCCATGCTGAAACCAGATAGCTCGAGAACCTGGGGGAGGAGCAGCGGAACCAGCGACAAGGTGAGATATCCGTGAGCGATGGGGCCGCCGAACGGTCCGTTCTTGGCGCGTTCGGGGTCCACATGAAGCCATTGGTGGTCTCCGGTGGCGTCGGCGAACTGGTTGACGCTCTCCTGCGTGATTTCGACCCAGTCGCTGTACCCGAGTAGCTCACCCGTCGGTAGTGCCTTGACTCCGTCGACTCCGTTGACAGTCGTCGCGCTCATTGTGTCCTCTCTTCACTCTTCACAGGTTGTCCCAGCGTCATCACAGGTCGAGCGGCTTCGGTGTGTAATCCTGCAGCTCACTTGCCAATGCTGCTGAGAACACATCGTCGACCGACTGGGGTGTCCAGCCGCCGGGGGAGAACTGCTCGTGCACCTCGGAGGGATGAGTCCACAGAGCGATCCGGTCGCCGCCGACCGCGATCGCCTGCCCGGTCACATGCGAGGAGGCCTTCGACGCCAGGTACACCACCAGCGGAGAGACATCGTCGGGTGTTCCGAGTCCGATGCGGCGTGCCTTCTCCGGGATCGGTTCGCCCGCTTCTGCCTTCTCCACGAGTTCGCCGAGACCCGGGATGGTGGCGACCATGCGAGTCAGGGCGGTGGGAATGATCGCGTTGACGGTGACGTCGAGTTTCTTGCATTCGGCAGCCCAAGTACGCATCATCGCCACGATGGCCCCCTTGGAGGCCGAGTACGCGGTCTGGCCGAAGCTGGCCCGCTGACCGGCAGGCGAACCGACGAGGATCAGCCGCCCACCTTCGCCCTGCTGCCGGAACTGATCGACGGCAGCCCGTCCACAGGTGAAGGTGCCTCGAAGATGGCTGCCCACGACAAGGTCGAAGTCCTCGTCGGTGGTGTTGCGCAGCGTCTTGTCTCGGAGTGCCCCGGCGTTGGTGACCATGACGTCGAGTCGCCCGAATTCGGATACTGCCCGCTGAACCAGCGCGTCCGCCACATCGGAAGTGCCCACCGGGGCGACCTCCGCCACGGCGCGCCCGCCCTTCGACACGATGCTCTCGACGGTGTCCTTCGCGACGTCCCCATCGAGGTCGTTGACGACCACCGCAGCACCGGCCGCGGCGAGTCCGTGGGCATACGCCCGGCCGAGTCCGCGTCCAGATCCGGTGACGATTGCGACTGTTCCCTGCAAACTCATCATTACTCCTTCGCAGCCGTCGGCTGCGGTTCTCGTATCATCGATCGGGTTGGTTGGCCCGAGGGGTCTGATCTACGTTGTCGCGCAGTGCATTTAGCGACACAGGAAATTATGGTTACTGCGCTGACATCATTGTTACTTGCTGCTTGGCCCAGGATATTTCGATCTTGCCCGTCGGTGTTCGCGGTAGGCGGCCGAGGAGGACAACCGTGCGCGGGACTTTGTATCCGGCGAGTTCCTGCCGGACCCAGTTCTGCAGGTCTTCCTCGGTCACTGTGCTCGCGGCATCGATGGCGACGACGGCTGCGACTTGTTCACCCCACTTCGGGTCCGGTGCACCGACAACGACGCAGTCTCGGACGTCTGGATGGGTGAGCAGTACGTCCTCGACCTCCTGGGGATGTACCTTCTCGCCACCAGTGTTGATCACCCCGGATTGGCGTCCGAGGAATCGGATGGAACCGTCCTCGTGTACCTCCACGAAGTCTCCCGGGAGGGAGTACCGGACACCACCGATGACGCGGAAGGTCAGCGCCGTCTTGCCCTCGTCCTTGTAGTAGCCGAGGGGGGAGGGGCCGCTGTAGGCGAGGACACCGGTGGTCCCGCTTCCCGGTAGCACCTCGTTGTCGTGCTCGTCGAACACCTTCGTCGCCGGCACCGGGAAGAACTTGGCGGGGAGGTCGTCGGTCGAGGACGTGGTCGCGAATACGAACGGTCCGCCCTCGCTCGAGCCGATCGCGTCGATGATGGTGACGTCGGCCCGCTCGTGAAGCGCCTGTTTGAGATGGTCGCTGAACGCGGTGCCTGAGCTGAGCACGGTCCGCAAACTGCTCAGATCATAGGACTGTCCGTTGGTTTCGGACCGGGTGAGCTCGTCGATCAGCGGCGAACAGACGGCGTTGCCGGCGACGATGATCGTCTTGACGTGCTTGTCCTGCACGATCGACCACACCCGGGAAGGGTCCAGGCCACCCGGGTCGGCGAGTACCACGGTCCCACCGAGCAGCATCGTGCCGATCGTGTTGAACAGACCGGTGGCGTGCATGAGCGGCACGACCGGCATGGTGACCGGGACCATCCCGCGAACGCTTGCCTCTCGGGCGGCGTCGACGGCGTCGGCGATCGTGGTGGGCAGGTCACGCCCAACCGGCCGATAGACGGGCACTGCCAGCGAATGCAGAAGGTCCCGGTGTCGCCAAATCACCCCTTTAGGGCGACCGGTGGTGCCTCCGGTGTACATGAACAATGTGTCGGTCCCCGGCCGCGGTGCCTGCGGAAGTGGTGGGTGCGCGGCGATCGCTCCGTCCAAGTCGTCACCCGCGGCAACCCCCACCGCCTTTCCGCCGGCGCGCAGGGCGACGGCCAGCGTGGGGACCGCGTCGACGATACCGTCGACGTTGGCTGCCAGCTGATCGCTGTAGACCAGGGCGCGAGCATCCGCGTCGGTGAGCAACGAGGCCAGTTCGGAACCGGTGTACCGGTAGTTGGCGTTGACCGGGACCGCCCCGATCTTGAACGCGGCGAACACCGTCTCGAGGTACGCGGCACTGTTGTAGAGGTAGCACGCGACGGTGTCGCCGGCGGCCACACCGGATTGCTGCAGAGCCGTCGCGAGCCTGGCTGATCGCTCCTCGAATTGGGCGTAGGTGTACTCGCTGTCCGGTGTGGAGATGGCGATGCGGTCGGGCACGGCTTCTGCGACGGCCTCGAGGATCGTGCCAAAACTGACGTCGATGGTCCTCAGCCCCTTTCCGTCTCGGCGCCGTTGAGACCGAACAGGCGGATGGCGTTTTCCTTGAGCACCAGGGGTCGAACTTCATCCTTGATCGGCAGTTTTTCGAAGTCCTTCAGCCACCGGTCGGGGGTGATCGCCGGGAAGTCGGACCCGAACAGCACCTTTCGCTTCAGCAGTGAATTGACCTGGGCCACCAGGTTCTCCGGGAAGTACTTCGGCGACCACCCGGACAGGTCGATGTAGACCTGCGGCTTGTGACCGGCCACCGCCAATGCCTCGTCCTGCCAGGGGAACGAAGGATGCGCGATGATGATCGGCATGTCGGGAAAATCCACCGCGACGTCGTCGAGAAACAGTGGATTGCTGTACTTGAGTCGGATCCCACCGCCGCCGCGCTGGCCTGCTCCGACACCGGTCTGGCCGCTGTGGAACAGCGCCGGAAGCCCTGCTTCGGCGATCACCTCGTAGAGGGGGTACGCGCTGCGGTCGTTCGGGTAGAACGCCTGCTCGCTGGGATGGAACTTGAAGCCGCGCACCTTGTGCTCGTCGATCAGTCGTTTCGCCCACTTCACGCCCGCGGCACCCCGACCGGGATCGACACTGGCGAACGGCAGTAGCACGTCCGCGTTCTCGGCTGCGAGTTCGGCGATCTCTTCATTGGACACCCGCGGTTCGCGCCCGGACCGCACGGGGCTGTCGACGGTGAACACCACTGCCGCCATGTTGCGCTCACGGTAGTAATCGGCCAGCTCGGGAACGGTGAGTTCGGGCATATCACCGAAGACGTTCGCGATTTCGGAGGCGCCACCGCCGTCGGAGGCCGGTGTGCGCGTCGACGCCAACACGTGGGTGTGCACGTCGACGGCGACCAGTGTTTCGGTGTTCATGCGGGTCCTGTTCGTTGTGGTGAAATACGCTCGCTCGCGGCGGGCAAACTATTTGTGAAATGCGCGTCTGTCCTGGATGTTACGAACTTCATCGAGTCTGGAACACCGCAAACCGTCGCCACGATGGCTGCGTCAAATGACGTAGTCGCGCGGTCAGAGTTCGAGAACGAGCTTCTTCGAGCACGACCGCGACACGCAGATCATCATGTAGTCGTTCTCGGCCTGTTCGTCGGCCGTGAGAACCGAGTCCCGATGGTCGGGAGTTCCTTCGTGGACACCGGTCTCACAGGTGCCGCAGGTGCCCTCCTCGCACGAGGCGGTTGTTCCGACACCCGCAGCGCGCACCACCTGGAGAATCGACTGGTCGGCTGGAACATGCAGGGTTAGACCGCTCTCCCGAAGTTCGACATCGAAAGCGGTGTTGACGGCATCGTCGAAGTGCTTGGGTGAGAACCGTTCGATGTGCGGATCGCCTACTTTCCACTGCGCGCATTTGTCTTCCACCGCCGTGAGCAAGCCCTCCGGGCCACAGCAGTACACCTGTGTTCCGGGCGCGAGCGTGGACAGGATCGCATCGAGATCGGGAAACCCTCGCGTGTCCTGAGGGAAGACGTCGACCTTGTCACCATGCTGTTCCAGGTCGTCGAGGAAGGCCATCGAACTGCGCTGACGTCCTCCGTAGGTCAGCTTCCACTCGGCACCGGAGGTCTGGGCGGATCGGATCATCGGGATCATCGGAGTGATGCCGATGCCACCGGCGATGAAGTGGTACCGGTTCGACGTTGCGAGCTCGAAATGGTTGCGAGGGCCACGTACACGGACGGTCTGGCCCTCGACCAGTTGGTCGTGGATGTACTCCGAGCCCCCGCGGCTCTCGGGCTCCCGCAGCACACCCACCTTCCACCGCTGGCGGTCGTCGGGGTCACCCATCAGTGAGTATTGGCGGGTAGTGTCGCCGGGCAGGACGAGGTCGATGTGCGCACCCGGCTCCCACGCCGGGAGTTGTTCGCCGTCCGTGTGCCGCAACACGAGGAGTACCACCCCGTCGGCGACCAGTTTCTTCGACTCGACCAGGACGTCAGCCTCGTATTCGGTTAGCTTCATGGTGACCGAAGTGGACCCGACACGGGTGTTCTCGATCTGTGTCATCACAATTTCTCCAGACATTCGTACACGCTGTTCGCAAGACCAGGAACGTCTAATCAGTCGAACAGCAGAACCGGCTTGATCGTCGTACCGGCCTTCGCGTCCTCCGCGGCTTTGTTGATTTCGCTGAACGGGTAGGTGGTCACCAGCTTCTCGAGCGGCAACCGGCCCTGGCGGTACAGGTCTGCGAGGGCGGGAATGAAGGTCAGCGGCTCCGAATCGCCCTCGGTGACCCCCACGATCTTGCGACCGACCAGGAGCGCACTGATGTCGATGGCCAGCTCCGTGCCGGGTGCCGGTGCACCCACGACCGCACAGGTGCCGAACGTCGCGAGGTTGTCGGTGATGGCGCGGGTAACCCCGACGTTCGCAGTGGTGTCCACGGCATGGTCGAGGCCGGCGCCGCCGGTAATCGCTGCGATCTCACCGGCAAGATCGGCGGTGGTGGTGTTGATGGCGTGGGTTGCGCCCAGCTCGAGGGCCAAGTCCAGTCGAGACTGGACCCGGTCCACCGCGATGATCGCTCCAGCGGCCGTGACAGCAGCCCCCATGATCGCGGCCAATCCCACCGCTCCGGTTCCGAACACGGCGACGGACTGACCCGCGTCGGGCTTGAGAATGTTCAGCACTGTGCCGGCGCCGGTCTGAATGGCGCATCCGAGCGGGGCCATCAGATGTAGCGGTAGGTCGTCGTCGAGAGGGACCACGCACCGTTCGTCGACCACCGCATGAGCGCTGAAGGACGACTGCCCGAAGAACCGGGCGGTCACCGCTGCACTGTCGCGCCGCGCCGTCGACGATCCGTCGGCCCGCAGACCGTTGTTGAACAGATTTGCGGGCACCCACGTCGCGCAGTAGGCGGGATGTCCGCCGCGGCAATGCGCACAGCTCCCGCAGGAAGTGAAGGTCAGGGCTACATGATCGCCCGGCCGTACCCTCGTGACCGCCGAGCCGACCGCCTCGACGACGCCGGCGCCCTCGTGGCCGAGAATGCCCGGGAATGCGTACCCGGTGTGACCGGCCTGCACGGAGAGGTCGGTGTGGCACAGCCCCGCGGCGACCATCTTCACCAGCACCTCGTCCGGACGCAGATCATCGAGTTCGATCTCTCCGAGGACGAAGTCGGCGCCGGCTGCTTCGACCAGGGCCGCGGTCGTTGTAACTGTCATCTGTCTCTCCCTGTAAACACGGATGTGCGGTGAGTCACATGGTGCTCGAGGAGGGAGTGCGGCAACCGGGTAGTACTACCCGGTTTGGCTACCCATTCTCTGCGGCGGCCCGCGTGCGGGTCACCCAGGCAGCGACCTGGGCCCGGGAATTGACGTGCAGCTTGCTGAAGATGTTCTCGACATGTCCATCGACCGTGCGAGTCGACAGAACCAACTCCTCGGCGATTTCCCGGTTGCTCAATCCGTCCGCCACCATGTCCGCGACCTGACGCTCCCGCCGCGTCAATGCCACGGGCAATGTGGTCGTGGAGGTATCGAGTGTGCGTTCACGCCCGCCGAGAGCGTAGGTGACGGCACGCGGAGCGCTCCAGGACGCGCCCTCGGCCGCCAGTGCATCGAACTTGTCGGGCGCGAGGGCGACGCGAAGCCGTTTCTCGCAGAGCGCGGAATGCTCGGCGAAGTGCAAGCCGAACGCTCCGATAGTGGTGCCGAGGTCGGTCCACATCGATCGTGCGGCTCCGAAAAGACGCACGGCCCGCTCATTGTCGCCCTGCGATGCCGCCACCCAGGCCAGCAGGTCGATGTCGAGTGCGGTACCCACCCTGTTGAACTCCGGCTTCATGGCGAGCGCCTGCCGTACGAGGCTTGTCGCGCGGTCGTGGTCGGCGCTGAGCCAGCTGTCGAAGCCCAGTGCCCACATCGCCTGGCATCGTCCCCAATGCTCCCCGCAGTCCTCGCTCAGCTGCAGTGCACTCGCCGCGACTTGCTGAGCACGGGAGCTCTCGCCGGCTTGTGCGAGCGCCACCACCAGCTGCATCGACCCGAGCAAAATACCGGCATGGTCGCCGATCGCCTCGAGGCCGATGATGGCCCGATCGAGTGCGGTAATCGCCTCGGACAGGTCGGAGCGGAACAGCGCGGCTGTGCCGATCATCAACTCGACATAGGTCTGTAGGTCGCCACCGCCCAGGGCGTCGGCAGTGCGTTGTGCCTCGACAAGATATGTTGCGGCCCCGTCACGGTCGCCTTGCACCAGAGCGACCCACGCTGCGACCCACAATGCGGTGCCCCGCGCGGGGGTGGGTTCGGGTTGATAGGTGATTGCCTGATCGAGCCACCGTCGGCCTTCCCGGAGGAAGCCGCCGATTGCCCAGTGGAAGCGCAATGTGATCACCATTTCCAGGCCGGCCTGTTGCTCGCCGGGAGTGGAGAAACTCCATTCGAGAGCTCGGCTGATGTTGAATCGCTCGTCCCGCAGCTGCGAGATGCCCTCGATCTGTTGGGCTGTAGCCCAATTGTCGAACACCGTTCGAGCGAGGGCGAGGTAGTAGTCGCGATGCGCCCGGCTCACACTTTCAGCCTGCCCCGACTCCCCAAGCCGCTCATACCCGTATTGACGGATGGTCTCGAGGAAATGGAACCGCGCGGTCGATGCATCGGTGTCGGCCATGAGGATCGACTTCGAGACGAGTTGATCGATGAGCTGCAGTACCTCTCGCGCCGTGACGTTCTCGTCCGCGCAGACACCCTCGGCAGCCTCGAGGTCGAATCCGCCGGCGAACACCGAGGCCCGCTGCCACAACAATCGCTCCTCGACGCTGCACAGGTCGTAGCTCCAGTCCACCAGCGCCCGCAGTGAGCGTTGCCTGGGAGGTGCGGATCGCTCGCCGCTTCCCAGCACGTGAAACTGATCGTCCAGGCGCTGGACCACCTGGGCGACGGACAGCGACCGCAACCGTGTGGCTGCCAACTCAATGGCCAGCGGGCTACCCTCCAGTCGTGCACACAGCTGCGCGACCGCCCTGAAGTTGGCGTCCGTGATCGCGAAACCCGGATGTGCCGCGGTCGCCCGGTCCAGTAACAGTGCCGCTGAATCATATTGCGTGACTTGGGCGGAGTCGGATACCGACGAGGGATCGGGTGCCGACAGTGGTGGAACAGGGATGACCTGCTCGCCTGCTGCGCGCAGCGACTCCCGACTGGTGGCCAGAATGTGCACGTCCAAGTCGGTTGCCAACAGTTCGGCTGCCAGCGCCGCCGCCTGATCAATAACGTGCTCGCAGTTGTCGAGAAGAAGGAGGATCTGTCGGTCCTCGAGGTACGACAGCAGTTGATCGTGTGCGGACCCGGTCGAATGATCCTGACCGCCGAGCGCGGCCAGGACCGCCTCCTCGATGGCCGAACTTTGTTTCACCGGTGTGAGATCGACGAACCAGACGCCATCGGCGAAGGTGTCGCGAACCTCTTCGGCCACAGTGAGAGCGAGACGAGACTTGCCCATACCGCCGAATCCGGTCAGGGTGACCAGCTTCGAGCGAGTCAGTGCTTCGCGAACCGATTCCCGCACGTCGTCACGTCCGACGAAACTCGTCACCTGAACTGGAAGATTCCCGGGCATACGGATACCGGTCACCGGCACGCCTCCTCGCTGAGGGCGAAGCGCATGATCGGCCGGCAGGCGAGCGACGATATCGGACCAACACTCCACATGATCTAGATCACAATACAGTGCGGGTCTCGCGAGGTTGAGGGGAAGATCAGCGTTCGTCATTTCTTCCATGTTGCGGTAATCAGCGATCCGCTGATCTAAATGAGTGTGGCGCCGGACAATTCATCGTGTTGTGCGTGCGCGACTTGATGGTCACGGTTGCGAGCGATTTCATCGAGGTGGTCAGGGCGGCCCGGGTTGGGCGTTGACCACGGCGTGGAGGCGGACGAGTTCACCCGGCGCGAACTTGTTCGTCCCGAGGAATCGGGAGTCGAGGATCCGCCGGAGGTGGGTATAGAAATGCGCAGGTGTCATCCCGAACTCGACGAGGATGTCACCACGCCGTGGGCCACCGTACGGCGCCCATATTCGGGCATAGTCAAGGAGGGCCTTATCTTCGGTGCTCATGCGAAGTCCTTTCCGGTCTTGTTGAAATGCGCAGTGGCGGCACTGCGCGGGGGGCTACCCGTGCAGTGCCGCCACTGAAGAAAGAAGTGCGATCAGTCGAGGTGAACGGCGCTGACCGGGCAGGCACGCAGCGCAAGGTCCACCGCCGGAGGTACCTCTGCCGGCACTTCGTCCTGAATCACGACGGGTTCCCCGTCGTCGTCGAGTCGGACGTAATCGGGGGCGGACTGGGCGCACATGCCGTGTCCGTCGCATACGTTGCGATCGATGTCGAGTTTCACAGTGCTTGATCCTCTCGTGGTCGGTCGCTCAGCTGATTCGTACCGGCAGTGTCGACAGACCACGGGTGATGTTGTTCGGCACCCGCGTCGGCTCACCGACGAGTTCGATGGTCGTGACCCTCTCCGCGAGCGCCGTGAACAACGCCTGCGCTTCCATCGTCGCCAGGGTGCGGCCAGGGCAGGCATGGGTACCGAAGTCGAACGCGAGATTGTCGGTCGGATTGCGCCGGACGTCGAACTTGTCCGGGTCCGGGTAGTGGCGCTCGTCGCGATTCGCTGCCGCGTAGGAGTGGATGACCTTCGAGTCGGCCGCGATGATGACGCCCTCTCCGAGGTCGACCTCCCGTGTGGTGGCGCGGGAGAAGAACTGCGCCGGCGACTCCATGCGCACGCCCTCAAGGAACGCACTCGGGACCAGTGTGGGATCCTCGTGGACGAGCTTCCACTGGTCGGGGTTCTGCGCGAACAGCATCAGCAAGCTTCCGACCGCGTTGATGGTGGTGTCCAGCGCTGCATTGAGGTACCCGGCCAGCATGATCGGTACGTTCTCCTTCGGCAGCTCGCCACGGTTGGCGGCATCGAGGATGATGCTGCCGAAGCTACCGGGGATCAGGTTCTCCTCGTTGGCGATCTCCTGGAGGTACTGGAAGGCCTGGGCCACCTTCGGCAGCGAATCGAGCATTCGCTGGTTCTCCGGGCCCGCCGAATTGAAGCTGCCCTCAGCCCATTCGAGGATCTTGTCGCGACCATCCTCCGGCCAGCCAACGAGATCCATCACAATGTGCATGGGCAAGTCCCGGGCGAAGTCGATGACACCGTCGAAGGTCTTGCGCTCGAGCAGCTGGTCGACGACCACCCGGGCGCGGGACTCGATGTCGCCGAGGGCCTTGCGGACAAACCGAGGGCGCAGTGCGTCGTCGAACACCTTGCGCGGCGCGGCATGGGCGGGCGGGTCGGTCACCAGAGTCGACCCCGTCCAGGCCTCGTTGCAGGCCTGGTTGAAGGCGATCCCTCCGAGGTGGGCGGAACTAAAGGTTTCCCAGTCGGCGAGTGCATTCTTGACCTGGTCGTAGCGGGTGAGGATCCACATGTCGTACTTGGTCAGGTATGCGGCTGGTCCCTTGTCTCGCAGCATCTTGTAGTGCGGATACGGGTTGAGCAAGACCTCGTCGTCCCACAGGTCGAGGTCGGTTTCGAAGCGGGCGCGATCGCTGAGTGTCATGGTCATGAGAGATTTCCTTCGGGCTGGATCAGGCCGACGGCCTGGAAGGGGTCAAACAAGTGGGAGTGGCGAGCGAACGACTTAGGTCGCGACGATCACCGACTTGGTCTGCAGATATTCGTCGAGTCCTTCGGGGCCGTTCTCCCGGCCGTATCCGGACTGCTTATATCCACCGATCGGCATCTGGACGTCGAGGACACCCCAGTTATTGACCCACACCAAACCCGCCTTCAGGCGAGCGGCGACACGGTGGGCTCGGCCGATATCGGAGGTCTGAAGGCCGGCGGCCAGACCATAGCGGGTGGAGTTGGCCAGGGCGACGGCCTCGTCCTCGCTGTCGAACGGCTGCACAGTCAGAACCGGACCGAAGATTTCTTCCTGCACGAACTCCGAGTCCTGCGCGACGTCGGCGAGCACTGTCGGGGCCTGATACCAACCCGCGCCGTCGACGCCGCTGACCGCGCCGCCACCGAGCACCCGCACGTCGGCGGCGGCCGCCTTGTCCAAGAACCCGGTGACCTTCGCCAGGTGCTTGGGCCCGGTCATCGGCCCGATCACGGTGGAGTCCGCGAAGGGGTCGCCGACCGGAACGTATCCGGCTCCGGCGCCGACGGCCGTCACCACATCCTCGTAGATGGGGCGCTCGACCAGCAGGCGGGTACCGGCCATGCAGAACTGCCCAGTGTTGTAGACGAAGCCGGAAATCGCGGCCTGCACAGCCGATTCGATGTCGGCGTCTGCGAAGATCAGGTTGGCTGACTTGCCGCCGAGTTCGACGGTGACATGCTTGAGTGTGGCAGCCGCACGGGTGGCGATCGTTGTGCCGACCGCGGTCGACCCGGTGAAGGCGATCTTGTCCACCCTGGGGTCCTCGACGAGGACGCTGCCGGCCTCGGCCCCACCGGTGACCACATTGAAAACACCGTCCGGCAGGCCCGCCGTACTGAGAAGCTCACCGATCGCCAACGCAGTCAGTGGGGTGTCCTCGGCGGGCTTGTGGACGACGGTGTTGCCCGCAGCCAGCGCCGGAGCAATCTTCGACAGCGACAGGATCAACGGGAAATTGAACGGAGTGATCGCAGCGACAACTCCGATCGGCTCGCGGAGCGTGTAGGCGAAGGTCGGAACACCGGTCGTACGGGTGGCCCCTTCGATGCCCAGCGCCAAGCTGCCGTAGTACTCGAACATGTCCGCTGCGGTGGCCACATCGATCATCCGGCTGAACGTGATGGGTTTTCCGGTGTCGATCGACTCGAGCCGAGCAAACTGCTCGGCCTGCTCCCGCAGCAGAACCGCGGCGTGCAGCAAGATGCGGCCACGGTCACGGCAGGTCAGAGTCGTCCACGCACCCTCGTCGAAGGCCGCCCGGGCGGCGGTGATCGCAGCCCGCACATCGTCAGCGGTGGCCTCGGGCACAGAAGTCACGACGGAGCCGGTGGCCGGGTCGAACACCTCGCGGGTACCGCCATCGGCCGCGTCCGTGTGCCGGCCCGCAATCAGCAGCTGGGTGACCGGAAGCGTGATATCAGGCCGGGGTGCCGCCGAATTCGTCTCGGCTGCTTGAGTAACTGTCATTCTCAGATCCTTCGCACCTCGTGTGTTTCGCGTCGCATCAAGCGTTGCGTGCGACGGTCCCCGGGAACCGGGTAGAACTACCCGACTCACCTACCCGGGTTGTGTCTTGCACCACGTTCACTCGGCGGATATGGATTGGATCTCACCGATGTGGTCGGGGGAGCGCCGTCGGGTCAACCGTCGGCGACCAGTGGCGATCAGCAGGGCGATCAGCACGCAACAGGCCATGATCCCGCTCCTTCGATCGCATCCGGGCGAGTGCCTGCCAGGCCTACAGTGCCGCGGTGAGCCCGCACCCACAGCACGGTCAACCCCAGCACGGACAGCGCACTGCCGCCCACCGCCAGAACGGTGCCCGCAACGGCAGCCCCGGGAAGGGCGGACACCGTGGGAAGGAGGGCGACCGCGGTACCGAGCGCTATGTAGAACGGCACCCCCATCGCCAGCATGATCCGCTGTGTGGACCAAGGGGTTCGTCGACCAATCGGGTCCTCGCCGATCAAGGGGATCCAGAACAACAGGCCGCAGAGGAGGAAATACATGTGGGCGGAGATGTGCAACCACTGATGTTCGGTGCTCCACCGGTAAATCGGCGTCAGGAGATAGACCGCCATCGCGCCGTAGTAGTCGGCGCACAACCAGAACACCGCACGGCGTCCGGCCGTGAAGCGGCGGACCAACGGATCCGCGAGGACGGCACTGACCTCGCGGCGCGTGCGCTGGGGGAGGGACCGGGTGAGCAGACGTAGCGGGCCGCCGTACACCAGCAGAATCGGTGCGACCATCATGAGCACGAGATGCTGGCCGACATGGACGGCAAAGAGGTCGTCGTAGTGCGCTATCCCCGAGAACAAGGTGGGGCGTTCCCCCCGAGATGT
>NZ_LTCZ01000075.1:0-10843 GCF_001583455.1 Rhodococcus sp. LB1
GCATGAAAGCGGCAGGCTAGTGGGCGGACGCCGTCAAGGCGGTGAGCACCGTCGACGACGGGTTTCTGCTGTTATTTCAGCAACGGGACCCCCACACCGGCGCCCTGGGTGCGACCCGTCTGGTTCGGGTCGACCTGCACGGCACCCACCACCCTGGATCCACCTCTGAACATAACGGTGGATTCGTACCCGCCGTTTCTGGCCGTCACACCCCCTGAACACCTCACCCGACTGCCCATGGATCGCCGCCGCGACGACCGAACGGGCAGCCATACTGAGGCCCACGTCGCCCGGAGGTCCGTGCCCACACGACGGCACATTCACGAGTCGCGTCAACACGACCACAGCGCAATCTCCACGCCGGAGTCAGGACAACGGGGACCGCACGTGACGTACGTCCAATGTCGCAGCCTCGCTACGACTACCTGCACGTTTGGGACAAGGCATTCGGAAGATTCACGTTCGGCCATGCTGTCGTACGGTCGATGGGCGCACGCAATTGCGCTCGCCACGCAGCCGAACCGAAATCGCACACGACCTGAATGAACAAAACCGAGCGGAGATGGCCAAATGCCGCCGAAGAATCCTGGTATGAGCAACACCGAGCTAGCCGAGGTGTCTGACCTGATCCGTGCGGCGATCCTCGACGGCGAGTTCGTCCCCAACCAGCGCATGATCGAAGTAGATCTCTGTGCACAGTTCGATGCCAGTCGCGGAGCGGTACGTGCCGCCTTACAGGACCTTGTCGGCGAAGGGCTAGTGGAACGGGTCCCAAACCGAGGCGCACGAGTCCGCTCGATCTCCCACGAGGAGGCTGCCGAGATCACCGAAGTTCGCTCGGTCATTGAGGGGTTATGCGCTGCAAAGGCCGCCAAGAATACCACCGCTGCCGACGTGGTAGAGCTCACCGCGTTGGGCGCCGCTTTAACCACTGCAGCTTCGGCACGCGATGTCTTCGAGTATGCGCGTTTAAGGGAAAGGCTCCACCGTCGAATCCGTGAAATCAGTGCGCAGGGTTCGGCATCAGGTGAGATTGCTGATGCGACCCGTGCTGCTGACCCAGTCATTGCGCGAGCAAACTGAGATTGTCACTCAGATCTGCGCTGGCAATCCGGAAGCTGCGGAAAGAGCGATGCGCCAGCATGT
Source organism: Rhodococcus sp. LB1 (assembly GCF_001583455.1). NCBI lineage: Bacteria > Bacillati > Actinomycetota > Actinomycetes > Mycobacteriales > Nocardiaceae > Rhodococcus > Rhodococcus sp. LB1. The sequence goes on from NZ_LTCZ01000075.1 coordinate 1,147, forward strand.
CGGGAGTATCGCCGATGCACTGTACGCAATTCGTTCCGAAGTACACCACTCGGTGCAATCCCTGGGCACCTTGTGAACGCCACACGGGAAGGGCGACTTGCCGCCGATTCTGGTGTGGAGCCGGTAGTGATCGCGTCGGTTCGCGCAGAATGTGGTCTCTCCCCGGTCCGGGCTCGGTTCGCTGAGCGGCCGAGAACGCGAGGTGCTCATTCTCGTCGCTCGCGGCCTGTCCAATCGCGCAATTGCGGCTGAGCTGTCGATCACCGAGCGCACTGCACGTACTCACGTGAGCAACGTCTTGACGAAGATGAACCTCACCTCTCGTACCCAGGCTGCTTTGGTTGCGGTCAAGTAGGGGCTCGTCCAGCCCTGACATACGTCAAATGTGCCAGTCGATCCCGCCGTAACAACAACGAAGAACCCTACTCCCGGCCCATCACTTCGCCCAGTCTTCAGCCATACGGTGAGAGTGTGATGACGTCCTCTCCTCGCAACGACTAGCGGCTCGCCAGCAGAGACGCTGTCGCTCAGTGCAGGTGGCGTTGTCACCGATGTTGAATCTCTTCGGCTCACGTTTGTCTAGGACTCACCACACACCCTCAGGAGAAGACATGACCAGCAGGTCGTCCAAATCAATCGTGGTGCTCAGCGCCCACTCCGGTGACTTCGTATGGCGCGGCGGAGCCATCTCTCTCGCGGCAGAGGCCGGCGCCGACGTCCGCGTAGTTTGCTTGAGCTTCGGCGAGCGCGGAGAGTCGCAGGGCCTATGGGCAGATCCAAACATGCCCCTCGAAACTGTGAAGATCGCGAGGCAGAAGGAGGCCGCCGCGGCGGCGGAGATCCTCGGCGCCTGGCCAAGCCGGACTTCCTACTGACCATGTGGCGAACGATCCATATAATCGCGATCACAACTTGGCCCACGAAACGCTCTTGCGCGCACGAATGGTCGCCCAGGCTCAGGGACTGAAGACCGATGCACCACCTATCGGCGCACCCCAGGTCCTGATGTTCGAGCCGCACCAGCCGGAGATGTGTGGCTTTGTCCCCAATCTTCTGCTCGACATCACTGGAGTCTTCGATCGGAAGCAACGCGCGATGCAGTGCATGTCAGCGCAACAACACCTGGTGGACTACTACACCGATCTAGCGAAACGCCGAGGTGTGCAAGCTGTTCGAAATGGCGGCGATCGATCGATCAAGTGCGCCGAAGCCCACCAACGGGTGTTTCCTGTGGTCAGCGAGGAACTGATATGAGAAATGTTGTCGTTCGGTCTTCCGCCGCACCGGATGCGTCCGCAGTTGCCACTCTCGCTGGGCTCGGTGTCTCCACCACTCATGAGGTCGCGGGCCGTACGGGCCTGACGGAGCCTGTTCTGCGGCCGATCTATCCGGGAGCACGAATCGCCGGACGAGCAGTGACCGTGCTCAGCCATCCCGGCGACAATCTCATGATCCACGCTGCAATCGAACAGTGCATCGCCGGTGACATTCTCGTCGTGTCAACCACCTCACGCTCCACGGATGGAATGTTCGGTGACTTGTTTGCCGCTGCTTTGCAATCCCGAGGAGTTCTCGGGCTCGTCACCGACACCGGCGTTCGTGACGTGCCACGTTGAGAGAAATGCAGTTCCCGGTCTGGTCTCGCGCTGTACACGCACAAGGAACCGTCAAGAACACTCCGGGGTCGGTCAACGTACCGATCGTCGTGGCTGGAATGACAGTTCGTCCGGGTGACGTTGTGGTGGCCGACGATGACGGTGTCGTCATCGTGCCACGCATCGACGCCCCCGCAGTCGCCGCCGCGGCCGAGAAGCGCGAGGCGTTGGAGGCAGAGAAGCGAAAGCAATTCGAAAGCGGTGTCCTCAGCCTCGATCTCTATGGTCTGCGCGCCAAGCTGGAAAGTCTGGGTGGCGAGAACGTCGACGAGTCCGAACTTGATCTTGGACGATCGCGATGATCGACGCGTCCCAAGGGCAACCGATCTCATCACCCGCGACCCGGAAAGCCCGAGATACGTATCTCTTCACTCTCGCTGAGAGCCGGCGTGGGTTCGCCATCAACAGTTTGTGCGCCTCACTGTGTTCAGCGGAGAACCGCGCAGAATTCTTGGCAGACGAATCAACCTACTGCGACAAGTTCGGGCTGGCACCGGAGCAAAAGCGTGCGATCTGCGAACGTGACTGGATCAGCATGCTCGATCTCGGTGGATCGATCTTCTACACCTTCAAGCTTGCGCAACTCGACCACAAATCGATGCAGTATCTGGGCGGAGTCTTCACAGGGATGACCTCGGAGGACCTCGCCGCGGCGATGCGTTCAGGAGGACGGAGCTTTGGCTGAGATCATCTGGGGTCTTGCCACCTCCCATGTACCGTCGATTGGGGCGGCGATGGACAACAACCGCACATCCGACCCGTACTGGCCTCCGCTGTTCGACGGCTATGAACCGGCTCGGAAGTGGATGGCGGAGAATACTCCCGACGTTGCGATCGTCGTCTACAACGACCACGCCAACGCCATCGACCTCGATGTCGTTCCCACCTTCGCCATCGGTACGGCCGACCTGTACCCAGTAGCTGACGAAGGATGGGGTCCACGCCCCGTTCCTACTGTCCTTGGTGCGCCAGAACTCAGCGAGCACCTGGTCAAGGAGTTGATCGACGACGGGTTCGACATCACCGTCTGCCGCGAATTCAAGGTCGACCACGGCCTCACTGTCTCAATGTCGGTGTACTGCCCCGACCCGGGAACAGCATGGCCTTGCCTTGTGATTCCTCTGATCGTCAACGTCATCCAGTATCCGCAGCCGACCGCCGCACGCTGCCACGCATTTGGAAAGGCCCTCGATGAGGCCATACGGTCTTTCCCCGAAGGACTCAAGGTAGCAGTGTTCGGAACGGGCGGAATGTCCCATCAGCTCGCTGGTGCACGAGCCGGCCTGATCAACGAACCGTTCGATCGCATGTTCCTCCAAGCGATTGAGGTGGACCCCGTGTCGCTTACTGAGTTGACCCTGGAGGACTATGTTCGTGAGGCCGGCTCGGAAGGAATTGAGTTGACCATGTGGCTTGTCATGCGGGGCGCGCTCGACGAGCAAGTCACCCGCATCCATGAGGCCTACCACGTTCCAGCATCCAACACCGCCGCTGCGTTGGCACTATTCGACAACAGGATCTCAATCTGAAATGCTCTGGCGCCTAGCCTGACTCGACTTTGCTGTTGCGAGTTCAGCTTCCCGAGGGGTCGGCGATTCGACCTGTGGACATCATCGCCAGTCATCGACTCGGGTTGAGTTCACCGCCAGGCTGCTCGCGTACGGGGTCGGCGGTTGATCAATCAGGCGCTGATGGACTCTCGTGCCCTCGGGAAGGACCAAATCTGGATGCACGTTCGAACCGCGACGGATCCGGAGAGCATCCAACGAAAGCGAGGGAACGATGCACAGGACAACTGCTGGGCGACGGCATGCCACCATCAATGTACCTGGAACCGGCGAAATTGACTCTACGGAAGTCGATCCCCGGGTCGTCATCGTTGATCCGAACCCGGGAGCGCGCTGTCTGGTGATGGGCATCGTCAATGTCACTCCGGACTCATTCTCCGACGGCGGCCTGGCAGATACGCCCGGATCCGCGGTTCGACGGGCACTGTCGCTCGCCTCGGAGGGTGCCGACATCATCGACATCGGCGGGGAGTCCACTCGACCGAATGCCGCACGCGTGACGGGCGAAGAGGAACTCGCCCGAGTTTTTCCCGTCATCAGATCCATTGCGTCCGCCGGTGTCCTGGTCAGTGTTGACACCATGCGCGCGGAGGTCGCGGTCAACGACGTCAGCGGCGGACTGGCCGACCCGGCGATGGCCGCGACCGTCGCGGACCTGGGTGTGCCGTTCATCGCCATCCGTCTACGACGATGTCGTCGCCGATGTCGTCACCGAACTCGCCGACCGCCTCGACGCCCTGATTGGTGCCGGGATCCGCGAGGACCACATCGTTCTCGACACAGAATTGGGATTCGCCAAGACAGCCGAGCACAATTGGGCGCTTCTGATCCATGTGAACCGCCTTCTCGAGCTCGGCAGACCTGTACTCGTCGGAGCGTCACGAAAAGCATTCGGGACTGCCCAACCCGGTACGCCGCGTCACCTGGCGTGGTCAACGGTCAGCCACGAACTTTGACTACAAGCGAGCGACTGTGAGTCGGTGATTTGAAACCAGCAGTGCTGGAGAGCGGGCATGAGTCCGGTGAGATTGATTGCTGCCGCTTTCACGCGCAGCGTCACCCGGTCGGCGCGTTGCTGGCCGCTTCACTCGAGGGGTAGCGCCCGTGCGATATCTACGAGAACCTTTCTCGGCGGGTCGAAAACCCTGATCACGGGGTAGTCCGGCCATGGCTCCACCCAGCGCTCCGTGGCAGTCACAACGCACTCCGAAGAATCGGCTGGACTGCGCCGGCCGTGGGACCCGCTCTCCAGGCGACGCGGCCATTATCCGGTCGTATCTCCATGCGGCTGCTCCGGCGCTGACTTCCCTTGCCGGCGGCAGCGACGTCGAGCTGCACCGCAGTGACGCGGCCGTGCCCCTTGCCCAGCCCGTCGTACCCTGCAACACGGGATTCGATCCGTAGATCTACACCATCCCACCGCCCCTCGGCGACATCCAGTACCGCGCCCGTGACACGTGCCCGCGCAATAACCGCTCTCGCTCTCGTTGGAGTGACGGCCGTGCCTGAAAGTCCCAGAATGACCAGGTCCATGCCCTCGAGAAGGAGAACGCCACGTCGACGGCGCTGTCCCCCGGGTCGGGGATTGTCGCGACCCGGGAGAGATCTGCTCCCATTTCGAGGGCCGCGAGCAGTCCGAGCCCTGGCATTCCTATTACCGCGGCGTGCCCACCTCCCTCGGTCACGGAGGCAAGCAGTCCGACAAGAACGGAACTCGTACCGCTGACGTGGATCACCGTCCCGCGGACCAGGCCGCATCGGCGAAGTAGCTCCTGGAAAGGCGCCGGGACAGGCAGCAGCCGCAAGGTTGATGTTGCGGTGGCAACGATTGGTGTCGGCTCGTCGGCTGCGGGAAGGACAGCGGGGGATGCGGTGTCTGATCGGGCGGGTATTGCGGCCATCTTCTTTCGAAGCAGCGCGACACGCTCCGCCTTGGTGAGTGTCGGCGCGCTGCGTTGCTCCTGGTCCGCAGGCAGTCCGCTCATGCTGATCTGCCCTTTCATTGCTCCCTGACCGCAAGTGTACTCGAACGGATGCGGCCGTCCTGACCCTTTGGTGGGCGATTAACGTTGTGGAAGAGGTGGGCACGCCCCTCCTCGTGTCAGTGTCGCCATCGCAATCAAGGCCTCTGGGCTGTGAAATCCGTAGGATCGCTTCGTCAGTGACCGCAGGTGGGTGTTGTTGGCCTCGACGCGGGCATTGGACAGGTCGTATTCGATTGCGTTGAGGATCTCGCGCCGATAGCGAGCGATGCTGTTAGCCAGGCCTACAAGTTCCGGGATCCGACTGTCCTGGGCCATCTGCATCCATGCTCGCAGTCGTACCGAGGCTCTCTTCTTCGAACCGGAATAGACATGTTGCAGTTGTTCTTTCATGACATAGCCTCGACACAGTTCGCTGTTTCTGTCCTCGAGGATCTTTGCTCGGACTGATATCTGCGCGGGGGTGAGATTCTCGACGTTCTTCAACAATGCCCACCGCAGCTGCCGTCGATCCCGGTCGGTGAATCCCCACAGCCGCGACAACACACGCGACCGCAGTCGGTCCAGGGCCCGCGTCACACTGAATAACGTGAAACGGATCCATACACCGCTTCACCTGCGGCGCCCTACCGCGCACGGTCGAGGCGATCCACTTCGCAGCATCAGCACTGATGTGTGTCAGACGAGCTGTGCGTTCTTCACCCAACTCGTCGAAGAATCGATTCAAGGTGCTCTCGTTGTGCCCTTCGGCTGCCCATACGAGTCGGCCTGTGTCATGATCGACCACCACGGTGAGGTATCGGTGACCTTTCCGGTAGGCAATTTCGTCGATCCCCAAGCGCCGCAATCCCTGGAGCCGATCAGTACGCCCGACAGCATCGCCGACGACCGGGTGACGATCCTGGTCACAGATCGCCACGCCACTCGGGCGTACTCGCACACCGACGTAGCTGGACTGTGTGCGGCCAACCACGCCACGTTGTCGTCGAACGCCCTGGTCATGTTCGCAGCCGGCCGTGCCCACGGCACCATCTCGGTCACCACGCCGTGCTCGGGGCATCGAATCCTCGATACCGAAGCTCGTACGAAGCACCGCATGCCGCCCATATCCAGGTGACGCCACTGTCGAGGTCGATTCGGGCGATCGTATCCAGGGCAGCGCTGTTCACAATGTGGACAGCGGGACCGCACCGACGCGTGCGGCTCGAGGGTCACCACAATCACGGGCCCTCGTTCGTCGTCCGTGAATGCGACATCGATTATCCGGGCCCTGTCGATTCCCAGCAGTTTCTGCAGTATTCTGGCAGCGCGCAACGCCTTCTCCCTTAGGTCTTGTCTTCGCAAACCAAAACCTATGCGAGAGAGGGCGTTGCGTCTATCAGGCTCGCGGAGATCACCCATCAAAGGGTCAGAAGAGCCACACACTTTCGAGTCAATGGTTTCACGCCATCGGTATCGGGTCTCCGAGGAGGACGAGAACGCCCGCGACCTCGCAGCCGGCGGCTGAGTGTGCTTGTGTCAGAGTCTTGTACAGGGCTGTCCCCACCACACGTAGGTCCACCGCGACCCAGCGCGCGAAGACGCACGCGCTCGACCGCGGGGTGTCGAAGGACCGCGGGTTCCGGCGTTCCGGGGGAGCGTTCTGCGAACGGGCGCGGTGCGCGATTCTGCTTCTGGATGCAGCTCCTGCTCACACTGACCTCTACCCACCTCCCTCCGACCACCATCGCGATCAGCAAGGGCCCCTGCCGGACCACATCGACCTCCGGAGACGGCCGCCGATGACCGGACTTCACCGGCCTGATCGGGATGACCAATGACGGACCACGCGCACATGCTCGACCGTGACGGTGCGCCCGCCTGCGGCGATCAAGACTCGTTTTATGTTGTCCCCCTTGCACCTTCAGCATCGCGCATCGCCGCACTCTTATCAGAGTCTTATAGTTCGACCATGAACATTTGCGTCTTCCTCTCCTCCGCCGACCTCGATGAGCGCTATACCCGACCGGCCCGCGAGTTCGCAGAACTCATCGGAAGCGGCGGCCATACCCTGGTATGGGCGGATCCGATACCGGGCTGATGAAGGTTGTCGCCGACGGAGTACGAGAGTCCGGCGGACGGCTCGTCGGGATCTCGGTCGACTTTCTCCGGGACTTTGCCAGGGAGGATTCCGACGAGATGGTGATCGCCAAGGATCTCGCCGAACGCAAAGCGCTGCTGCTCGCCAGATCGGATGCCGTGGTGGTGATGGTCGGCGGCCTGGGCACGCTGGATGAGGCGACTGAAATCCTGGAGTTGAGGAAACACGGACTGCTCGACAAGCCGGTGGCTCTGCTGAACACGGTGGGCTTCTATGACGGGTTGATACTTCAGCTTCGGCGGATGGAGGACGAGGGGTTCCTGCCGGTGCCCCTAGTGGAGCTGGTCTTGATCGCCAACGAGGGTGCCGACGCACTCGCCCACCTCGAGGATTCCCTCGGGAGCCGGTGATGGAATCATGCCGCACTGAACACATTGGCGCCTCGGGTGCGAACCGACTGTGAGCAGCATCGGGCTGGGGCAGCGCCTTGTCTAGGGCATCACCCTGCACAATGCGTCCAGCGCACCTGCCCACGCACTGTCCGAGGGAGCCGCGTAGTTGACCACCAACGCGTCCCGCCCGGGCAACTGCCACTCGGCGTCCGCCACTTCGTAGCGGAACTGCGCGATCCCGCTGACCGCCAGTCCTTGCCGGGCCGCCGCCTCCACGACCCTGCGCTCGGTCCCGCGCGGGAGTTCGAGGACCGCTTGCAGCCCGGCCGCCATGCCGGTCACACGGACGTCGGGGGCCCTCTGTGCCAGGGCCGCGACCAGTTGGTCACGGCGGCGCCGGTAGCGCAGCCGCATCGAGCGCACATGACGGTCATACGCGCCCGATGCGATGAACTCCGCAAGTGTCAGCTGCTCCAGCGCACTCGACATGTAGTCGCCGTGCGCCTTGGCCGTCACGATCTCCGGGATGAGTTCCTCTGGTAAGACCATCCAGCCGAGCCGCAACCCCGGCGCCAGCGACTTGCTCACCGAACCGAAATACACCACCCGCTCGCGGTCGAGGCCCTGCAGAGCACCCACCGGCTGACGGTCGTATCGGAACTCCCCGTCGTAGTCGTCCTCCAAGATCAGCCCACCGGTCGCACGCGCCCAGTTGACCGCCGCCGTGCGCCGGTCCGGGCTGAGCGCGACCCCCGTCGGATACTGATGCGCTGGAGTCGTCAAAACAGCACCTACTCCACGCAATCGTGCCAACTCGTCTGTACGGGCACCATATTCGTCGACATAGAGGGGCGGGGTACGCAGGCCTGCGCCGGTCAGCAGGTCCCGATAGAGGTCGAGACCGTACGACTCGACTGCCACCGCCTGCACCCGCCGCGCCCTGAGTGCCTGCGCCAGCAACGTCAGACCATGGTGGAAACCGGAACAGATGACGACCCGCTCCGGCTCGGCGTACACCCCACGGGCCCGCGCCAGATAGTCCGCCAGGGCGGTGCGCAGCTCGACCCGGCCGAGGGCATCGCCGTAGCCGAACGCGTCGTGCGGCGCCGCGGTCAGAGCGCGGCGGGCCGCGGAGAGCCACTGCATGCGCGGAAAGTCCGTGAGGTCCGGTGAACCCGGCAGCAGTCCATACGTGGGACGGCGCTGGGTCGGCCTCGCACGGGCAGCCGCGGGCGCGGCCGTGCGCGCCTCGGCCCGCCTGGCCACCCATGTCCCGGAACCCTGCTGCGCGCTGAGCCAGCCCTCCGCCACCAGTTCGGCGTAGGACTCGGTCACGGTATTGCGTGAGATACCGAGATCGGCGGCGAGCGAGCGAGACGCCGGCAGCCGGGTGCCAGGCGCCAGACGCCCCGTACGCACGGCCTCTCGCAATGCGTCCGTCAGGCCAGCGCGCAGCTTGGGTCCGTTCAGTTCCACCAGCAGGTCGGCACCGAACCCGGAAGGTGGCAAGCCCCCAGAATTGGTATGAATATCTGGCATAGAAATGGACCATACTCTAGAGCCACTCGGGACATAGCGTTGCTGGCATGACGATGAACGAAGTACACGAAAGCACTGAACTTCTCCCCGAGCACGCACCCCGCCTGGACTGGGCAAAGTTCGCACCCGAGGCCTACAAGGCCATGATCCGCCTCGACACGGCCGCAGCGCTGGGCGTCGAGTCGACGTTGCTCAACCTGGTCAAGATCCGCGCGTCCCAGATCAACCGCTGCGCCTTCTGCCTGGACATGCACAGCAAGGACGCACTGGCCGCCGGCGAATCGGCGGAGCGGATCATCCAGCTCAACGCATGGACGGAGTCGAAACACTTCTACACGGCGAAGGAGATCGCAGCGATCGAGTTGACCGAGGCGATCACCGTACTCACGGACGGATTCGTCCCTGACGAGGTGTACGCGAAGGCCGCGAACGAGTTCGACGATACCGAGTTGGCTCGACTCATCGTCGCGATCGCGACGAT